>NZ_FUWM01000004.1 GCF_900167185.1 Selenihalanaerobacter shriftii | reverse complement strand
CTTTAATTTGAGAAACTGTGCCACGCTTTAACTCGTTTCTAATCGTATTAGAAGCTCTACCTAAGCGTTTTGCAATAGCATAAGCAGACATTCCTTCGGAATGTAATAATGCAATTTGACCACGCTCATAAGCATTTAGGTGTTTATTTTTTCGAGATTTTGGTGTATTATTTAAGTAGTCCATAGTGTGCACCCTCCTGTAATGTTTTTATTTTGTGGTGATTTAATTATATTACAGTTTGGTCCACTATGGGCATTTTTTTATTAATTTTTTATTAGTTCAAGTTAATTTTACAATGAAGCAATAAATAATTTTAAAAGTAATGATAGGGAATAAAATAGTTGATTAAATTACAGAGAATCGGGAGAGCTGAGAACCGAGATTAAATCAATTATTTTTCTCGCCCTTAAACTGTATAACTGAAAGGGTATGATTAATTTTAAAAAATTCTTGACAATGTATTAGATATGATTTATACTAGATAATACATAAAATTAAAGATACCCTGAAGAATTAAAGACGATGAAGAGGATCAGTAAATAGTTTAAATTCTATTTACAGCGAACTGGATTTGGTGAGAGCCAGGATAGAATAAACTGTTGAATATCTCCTTGGAGTTGTAGAGCTGAAATTTATGTCAAGTAGGTTATACCGGTATTACAGTACCCGTTATCATGTGCTGGAGTATGGAACGTACTCATTCTTTTGAGTAGGTAAGTACTTATTGAGGCTATTATTGTAAAATAATAGTGTATTAGGGTGGTACCACGTGAGGAGTATAACCTCTCGTCCCGATTAATTGAGAATGTTAATCTGGATGAGAGGTTTTTTTAGTTGAGTTAGATTCTTTAGTATTAGATTAATTAGTATAGGTAAGTTTGAAACAGATAAGTAGTTAAGAAGTGTAAATAAGTAGATGAGTAGAATTCAGTTATTAGAAATTTTGATAAGAGTAGAGTATTAATAAATACTAAAAATACGAGTAGTCAGAAGCTAAGTAGCATATTAAGGGATACTATACCAAAATTTAGTTAATAATAGGTTAATTATAGATATAATTAACTATTTAAGTAACTTATAGTTACTTTTCCCTTTAGAATTAAAGCTCTGGACTACTTAGGTCCAGGGTTTTTTATATTTATACTAGCTTAAATAAGCTAGTATAAATTTCAAAAATAATTAATACATTCTTTAAAAGGGGTGAAATTTAAAATGCAATTTACAGGAGCAAAGATATTTGTTAAGTCTTTATTAGAAGAAAAAGTAGAGAAGATTTTTGGTTATCCAGGTGGCGCTGTCTTACCTATCTATGATGAATTATATAAGGCAGATGTTGAGCACATTTTAACTAGACATGAGCAAGGTGCAATTCATGCTGCTGATGGATATGCTCGAAGTACTGGGAAACCTGGAGTTTGTATTGCTACTTCTGGTCCAGGTGGAACTAATTTAGTAACGGGATTGGCAACTGCTTATATGGATTCAGTACCAATAGTTGCTTTTACCGGACAGGTTCCTACTAATATGTTAGGAACTGATGCCTTTCAAGAGGCAGATATAACGGGAATAACCTTACCAATTACTAAACATAATTATTTAGTACAGGATTTAGAGGAGTTACCACGAATTATTAAAGAAGCTTTTCATATTGCAACTACAGGAAGGCCAGGTCCAGTTTTAATTGATCTGCCAAAGGATATTCAGATTGAAAAAATGGAGTTTGAATATCCAAAAGAAGTTAACTTAACAGGTTATAAACCAAATTATACTGGACATGATTTACAAATTAAAGAAGCAGCAGAATTAATTAATGAAGCTGAAAAACCAGTAATCTATGCTGGAGGAGGAGCAATTGCCAGTGGAGCTGCTGAAAAGTTACAGGAATTAGCTAAGAAAGCTCAGATTCCTACAACTACAACTTTAATGGGACTAGGGGCTTTTCCTGAAACCAATGAATTATCTTTAGGAATGTTGGGGATGCATGGGACTGAACAGGCTAATCATGCAGTTTCTGAATCAGACTTATTAATTGCTATTGGGTCTAGATTTGATGACCGAGTCACTGGTAAATTAGAAACTTTTGCTGAGGATGCAAAGATTATTCATATCGATATTGATCCTGCTGAGATATCTAAAAGAGTATTAGTAGATATTCCGATAGTAGGTGATGTTAAACAAGTATTAAATGAATTGAATAAAAAGGTCGATGAACAAGAAAATAAAGATTGGTTAGGAAGAGTAAAAAAATGGAAAGAAGAGTCAATTATAGAACAAGATTCAGATGACGATATTTTGACTCCTAAAAAGATAATTAATCAAATCGATGAATTGACAAATGGAGAAGCTTTTATTACTACTGAAGTAGGACAGAACCAAATGTGGGCTGCACAATATTATAAATACACTAAACCGAGGAGCTTTATGTCATCTGGAGGTTTAGGAACAATGGGATATGGTTTCCCAGCAGTTTTAGGAGTACAGTTAGGTCATCCAGAGGAGACTACTTTCTGCATAGCTGGTGATGGTAGTTTTCAAATGAATCTACAAGAGTTAGCTACTGCTGTACATTATGAATTACCAGTCAATATAGCTATTCTAAATAATAATTATTTAGGAATGGTTAGACAATGGCAGGAAATGTTCTATGAACAACGTTATTCAGCTACTTGTTTAAAGAAGAGAAAGAGTTGTCCTGATGATTGTTCATCGCCTGGAGAAGATTGTCCGGAGATGGTGCCTGATTTTGTTAAGTTAGCTGAGTCGTTTGGAGCTTTAGGAATTAGAGTAGCTAAAGTTGAAGAGATCAAACCAGCTTTAGAAAAGGCTATAGCTAGTGATAAACCTGTTGTTTTAGACTTTATAATTGAAAAAGAAAACAATGTATTTCCAATGGTGCCTCCTGGAGGAAGAATCGATAATATGTTAGTAGGAGGGGATGAATAATGAAACATACAGTTTCAGTATTAGTTGCTAATAAGTCAGGAGTTTTAGCTAGGATTGCAAGTCTTTTCAGTAGAAGGGGATTTAATATAGATAGTCTATCAGTAGGTACCACTGATGACCCTACAGTTTCAAGAATTACTATTGTAGTAGCAGGTACTAACCAAGTCTTAGAACAGGTAACTAAACAATTAAATAAATTAATAGATGTTTATAAGGTAAGTGATATTACTAAAGATCCATCTATAGATAGAGATTTAGCATTAATAAAAGTAAAGGCAGGTTCAAATACTAGATCTGAAATAATGCAGGTAGTAGATATCTTTAGGGGTAAGATAGTAGATGTAGCCTCTGACTCAATAGTAGTTGAAGTTACTGGTAATGAGGAAAAGGTAAATGCTATTGAAGAGTTATTAAGACCTTTTGGTATTTTAGAATTAGTACGAACCGGTAAGATAGCCATGGCTAGAGGAGAGAAGTAGAAGATATCAATTGAAAATCAAAATTATCAATAAGCATAAAGATTTCTACAGGGATAAAGGATATCTTAATTCACAGCCAGTCTGGGTTTTAGACTGGATGAGAGAAATAGAGGCTATCAATAGAGAGTAATAATATCAATAAGCACAAATACTTCTATAAAAGTAAGAGATAACATAATATCACAGTCAGCCTTGAACTTTAGGCTAAATGAGAAAAGTAGGAGTTATCAATTGAACCTATTGAGGAGTATAATTATCTACGTTTTTAAGGTGACTTATATATAATAAAAATCCAATTTATGCGATAAAATAAATTTAGGGAGATGATTTTAATGAAAATGTATTATGAGAAAGATGCAGACTTAAGTTATTTAGAAGGAAAGAAGATTGCGGTAATTGGGTATGGTAGTCAAGGTCATGCTCAGGCACAGAATATGAGAGATGCTGGATTAGATGTTGTTGTTTCAGAATTAGAAGGTACTGCTAATTATGAGCAAGCTGTAGAGGATGGATTTAATCCAAAATCAGCTGAAGAAGTAGCAAAAGAAGCAGATGTAATTCAAATTTTATTACCAGATGAAGTACAGAAACAAGTATACTATAATGATGTAGAACCACATTTAGAAGAAGGCAATACACTAGTCTTCTCTCATGGATTTAATATTCATTTTGATCAAGTTGTTCCACCAGAAAATGTAGATGTTTATATGGTTGCTCCTAAAGGTCCAGGACATTTAGTTAGAAGAGTCTACGCTGAAGGAGCAGGGGTACCTTGTTTAATTGCTGTATATCAAGATGCAACTGGAAATGCAAAAGAATTGGCTTTAGCACATGCTAAAGGTGTTGGTGGAACTCGTGCCGGTGTAATTGAAACGACATTCAAAGAAGAAACAGAAACGGATCTCTTCGGTGAACAAGCAGTACTTTGTGGAGGAGCAACTGAATTAGTTCGAGCTGGATTTGATACCTTAGTTGAAGCCGGGTATCAACCAGAGATAGCATATTTTGAATGTTTACATGAATTGAAATTAATCGTTGACTTAATGTATGAAGGTGGAATTGCAACAATGAGAGATTCTATTTCGGATACAGCAGAGTATGGTGACTTAATTGCTGGAAAGAAGGTTATTAATGAAGAATCTAGATCAGCTATGAAAGATTTATTAAATAATATTCAGAATGGTGAGTTTGCTAAGAGATGGTTATTAGAAAATCAAGTAGGCCGTCCAGCTTATTTAAAGAGAAAAGAGATAGATGCTAATCATAAGATTGAAAAAGTTGGTAAGAAATTAAGAGATATGATGGAATGGATTGAAGAGTAATGATAAATAAATAGGGTTCCGGAGGGATCGTTAATGGGTAAAGTTAAGATATTTGATACGACATTAAGAGACGGAGAGCAATCTCCAGGTGTTAGCTTAAATATTGAAGAAAAATTAGAGATTGCTCATCAGTTAGCTAAATTAAATGTTGATGTAATAGAAGCAGGATTTCCTATAGCTTCAGATGGGGATTTTGCAGCGGTGAGAGCTATAGCTAAGGAAGTAGAAGGGCCAGTTATTACTGGGCTGGCTCGAGCTACTAAACGAGATATTGATCGAGCTTGGGAGGCATTGAAGTTTTCTGATAAGCCGAGAATTCATACATTTATAGCTACTTCAGATATTCATATGGAGTATAAACTTAAAAAGACTCCAGAGGAAGTATTAGAATCAGCAGTAGAAGCTGTGGAATATGCTAAGGGGTATGTGAAGGATATAGAATTTTCTGCTGAAGATGCATTTCGAAGTGATAAAGATTTTCTTTGTAAGCTCTTTACAGCTGTGATAGAAGCAGGAGCAACAGTAATAAATATACCAGATACTGTAGGATATGCTACTCCTCAGGAATTCGGAAAATTAATTAAGTATATAAGAGAAAATGTGTCTAATATAAATGAGGTAACTATTAGTGTTCATTGCCATAATGACTTAGGTATGGCAGTAGCTAATTCATTAGCTGCTGTAGAAAATGGAGCTGAGCAGGTAGAATGTGCTGTTAATGGTATAGGTGAAAGAGCTGGGAATACTGCTTTAGAAGAAGTAGTAATGGCGTTAAATACTAGACAAGATTATTATGATGAATTATCAGATATTACTTTAAAAGAGATTTATAAGACTAGTAAATTAGTTAGTTCTCTTACTGGAATGTCAGTACAGCCTAATAAAGCTATTGTAGGAAAGAATGCTTTTGCACATGAAGCAGGTATCCATCAGGATGGTGTTATAAAAGAGAGAACAACTTATGAAATCATGGACGCTCAAATAATCGGTTTGAGTGAGAATAAGATAGTTTTAGGTAAGCATTCAGGTCGCCATGCTTTTAAGGAGAGGTTAACAGAATTAGGCTATAAGTTAGAAGGAGAAAATCTAAATAGGACGTTTAAGCGATTTAAAGAATTAGCAGATAAAAAGAAAAAAATTACGGATAGAGATTTAGAAGCTTTGGTAGAAGATGAGATCCATACTATTCCGCAGGCTTATGAATTAATAGCGATTCAGGTTACTAATGGGAATCAAGTATTTCCAACAGCTACTGTAAGAGTAAAGCTGAATGATGATGTCATTACTGAGTCAGCTTATTGTGAAGGTGGACCAATCGATGTTATTTATAGAACTATTGACCGAATTACAGGTTTAGATTGTAATTTAGAAAGTTATGCAATAGATGCGATTACCAGTGGTAAGGATGCATTAGGAGAAGTAATAGTTAAATTAAAATATAAAGATGATTTATTTATTGGGCGAGGGGTTAGTATAGATGTGATTGAAGCTAGTGCTAAAGCGTATATGAATGCAGTCAATAAGATTCTATATGAAAATAAAGAATTAATAGAAAGTAAGGGTGATGCTTAATGGGGATGACAATCGTAGAAAAGATTTTGGCTGACCATGCTGGCAAAGAGAAGGTTAAGCCAGGTGAATTAATAAATGCTAAGTTAGATATTGTATTAGGTAATGATGTAACTACTCCTGTGGCCATTAAAGAGTTTGATAAGATAGGAGTAGATGGAGTTTTTGATCAGGAACGTGTAGTAATTGTCCCAGATCATTTTGCTCCAAATAAAGATATTAATTCAGCTGAACAGTGTAAATTTATTAGAGAATTTGCTCATGATAAAGAGATTGTTAATTATTTTGAAATTGGTGAGATGGGAATTGAGCATTGCCTTCTACCTGAAAAAGGGTTAGTATTACCAGGGGATGTAGTAATTGGAGCTGACTCTCATACTTGTACTTATGGTGCATTGGGAGCTTTTGCTACTGGTGTAGGTAGTACGGATATGGCTGCTGGTATGGCTACTGGTGAAGCTTGGTTTAAGGTGCCAGAAACCATTAAGTTCGTGTATGAAGGTGAATTGAATGAGTGGGTTGGAGGTAAAGATTTAATTCTTTATACTATTGGAGATATCGGAGTAGATGGCGCTCTTTATAAAGCTATGGAGTTTACTGGAGAAATAATTGAAAATTTATCTATGGATCATAGATTTACTATGTCGAATATGGCTATTGAAGCAGGAGGAAAATGTGGTTTAATTGAGCCAGATCAAACTACAATTGATTATGTAGAAGAAAGGGCGCAACGAGATTATAAATTATATAAGAGTGATGAAGATGCCGAATATGATGAAGTAATTGAGTATGATGTTAGTAAAATAGAACCACAGGTAGCTTTTCCACATTTACCTGAAAATACAAGAGGAATCAGTGAAGTAGGGGATATTGAGATAGATCAAGCAGTAATTGGTTCATGTACTAATGGTAGAATAGAAGATTTAAGGTTAGCAGCTAAAGTATTAGAGGGTAAAAGAAAAGCAGATAATGTAAGGTTAATTATCTTCCCAGGAACACAAGAGATTTATAAGCAGGCTATGAAAGAAGGATTAATTGAAATCCTTATTGATGCTGGAGCGGCAGTTAGTACTCCAACTTGTGGTCCTTGCTTAGGAGGACATATGGGGATATTAGCTAAAGGTGAAAGAGCTATTGCTACTACTAATCGAAACTTTGTAGGAAGAATGGGTCATCCAGAAAGTGAAGTTTATCTTTCTAATCCAGCAGTAGCAGCAGCATCAGCACTTAAAGGTAAAATTGTAAGTCCTGAGGAGGTAATGTAGATGAAATTGAAAGGTCAGACATGGAAATATGGAGATGATATAGACACAGATGTAATTATTCCAGCTCGTTATTTAAATACTTCTGATCCATCTGAATTGGCAAAGTATTGCTTAGAAGATTTGGATGAAGATTTTGTAGATAAGATGACAGAAGGAGATGTAATAGTAGCTGAGAAGAACTTTGGATGTGGTAGCTCTAGAGAACATGCTCCCTTGGCAATCAAAGCATCTGGAGTTTCTTGTGTAATTGCTAAATCATTTGCCCGAATTTTTTATAGGAATTCAATTAATATTGGTCTTCCTATTTTAGAATCTGAAGATGCTGTAGAAGGTATTGAAGAGGGAGACCAAGTAGAAGTAGAGGTTGAATCTGGTGAGATTAAGAATTTAACTAAAGATGAGGTTTATCAGGCAGAACCTTTTCCTGAATTTATGCAAGAGATCATAGAATCTGGTGGATTAATTAAATATGTTGCAAAGAAGGTGGAGAAATAATGTATAAAATAGCAGTAATTCCTGGTGATGGAATCGGTCCTGAAGTAACAACAGAAGGAGTTAAAGTCTTAAAGGCCTTGGCAGATAGTTCTGATTTAGATTTTAAGTTTGAAGATTTTAATTTAGGTGCAGATCACTACTTAGAGACAGGAGAGTTAGTAACTGATGAAGTTAAAGAAGAATTAGCAGATTTTGATGCTATTTATCTAGGAGCAGTTGGTGATCCACGAGTAGAGCCTGGAGTTTTAGAAAAAGGAATCTTACTTGATTTACGTTTCTCTTTTGATCAGTATGTTAATCTAAGGCCTATTAAGTTATTGGATGAGAAGTTTACTCCGCTTAAAGATACACAAGGTGAAGATATTAATTTTGTAGTAGTTAGAGAAAACACAGAAGGGCTTTATGCTGGATTTGGAGGAGTTTTAAAGAAGGATACCCCAGATGAAGTAGCTACTCAAGAGATGGTTAACACTCGCAAAGGAGTAGAACGAGTTATTAGATATGCATTTGAATATACTCAACAGAGAGATGAAGCTAAGAAGTTAACTGTTTGCGATAAAAGGAATGTTTTAACTTATGCCCATAGTCTTTGGCAGAGAGCATTTGATGATGTAGCACCAGAGTATTCAGATGTAGAGCCTGATCATATGTTAGTAGATGCTATGACAATGAAGATGGTGCGTAATCCGGAGGACTTTGATGTAGTAGTTACTTGTAATATGTTTGGAGATATAATTACTGATTTAGGTGCTGAATTACAAGGTGGCATGGGATTGGCGGTTTCTGGTAATATCAATCCTGATGGTGTTTCTATGTTTGAACCTGTTCATGGTTCAGCTCCAGATATTGCTGGGCAAAATATTGCTAATCCAATAGCAGCTATTTTAGCAGCTCAAATGATGGTTGAAGTTTTAGGTCATTCAGAAGAGGCAGCTAGAATTGAAGATGCTATTAAACAGGCTTTAGAAGATAATAAAGTAACTGCTGATATGGGTGGCGATTTATCGACTGCTGAAGCTGGAGATTATATCAGTAATTTATTATAAGTTATGAATAAAGATTAATTTTGCATATAATATCTAGCCTTATTGTAGGCTGGGTATGAACATTATTTTTCAGTTTATTATGACGATTATGTTAGATTTTGTTGTGGGAAGAGAGGTGTTAATATGGTTAAATTATATGATACAACCTTACGTGACGGGACACAAAGAGAAGGAATATCTTATTCAACAGATGATAAATTAAAGGTTACTGAACGCTTAGATGATTTAGGTGTGGATTATATAGAAGGAGGATGGCCAGGTTCTAATCCTAAGGATATAGATTATTTTCAAAAGGTACAGGAACTTTCATTAAAGAATGCTAAGATAACAGCCTTTGGTAGTACTAGAAAACCTGGAGTTGAAGTAAAAGATGATGCTAATGTTAAGGCCATTGTGGCATCAGGTGTTGAAATTGTTACAATATTCGGTAAGAGTTGGGATTTACATGTGACAGATGCTTTAGAAACCACCTTGGATGAGAATTTAGCAATGATTGAAGATACTATTAGTTATCTTAAAGAGCAAGGACTAACTGTATTTTATGATGCAGAACACTTTTTCGATGCTTATCTTAATAATAAAGAATATACTTTAAAGACTTTACAAGCTGCAGTTGATGGTGGTGCCGACACAATAATTCTTTGTGATACTAATGGTGGAACCTTGCCTTTAAAACTTAAGGAAATAATTGAAGAAGTTAAGTCTAAAGTTGATTTACCATTAGGAATTCATGCTCATAATGATTCTGATGTGGCAGTGGCTAATTCTTTAGTAGCATTACAGACTGGTGTTAGTCAAGTGCAAGGAACTATAAATGGTTATGGAGAACGTTGTGGAAATGCTAATTTGAGTTCTCTAATACCAAATTTGAAATTAAAAAAAGGAATTGATGTTGTTACTGATGAGCAATTAGCTAAATTGACAGAAGTATCAAGATATATTAGTGAAGTGGCTAATCTAAATCCACCAGCACATAAGCCTTATGTAGGAGATAGTGCTTTTGCACATAAAGGTGGTATTCATGTTAGTGCACTAATGCGAAATCCTGAAACTTATGAACATCTAAAACCAGAAATAGTTGGTAACTCTCGTAAAGTATTAGTTTCAGAATTATCTGGTAAGAGCAACTTAATTTACAAAGCTCAAGAGTTTGGGATTGAGTTAGATAAAGATACTGAAGAAATCACTCAAGTATTAGATAAGATTAAAACATTAGAACACCAAGGCTATCAATTTGAAGGGGCAGAGGCTTCCTTTGAAATTTTAATGAAAAAGGCAATGGGGACTTATCAAAAATTATTTGAATTAGAAGGATGTAGAATAATTACAGAAAAAACCGAAGGATTAACTCCTAATTCAGAAGCAACTATTAAAGTTAAAGTTAATAATCAAATGGTTCATACAGCAGCCGAAGGCGGTGGTCCAGTTAATGCTTTAGATAGTGCTTTAAGAAAAGCTTTAATAGAGTTTTATCCTGTTTTAGAAGAAATTCATTTAATCGATTATAAAGTACGGGTACTAGATGGTAATGATGGAACTGCTGCTAAGGTTAGAGTATTAATAGAATCGAGTGACGGTCATGAGAGCTGGGGAACTGTTGGTGCTTCCACTAATATCATTGAAGCAAGTTGGCAGGCTCTCGTAGATAGCATTGAATATGGGATCAAGCTAAAAGGAGACAATTAAAGTATATATTTAGAGGATAGCAGATAAATCTCATTCACGTCAGCCTGTTGATTTTTACAGGCTGTAAGAGACAGCATAGAATATGGGATCAAGCTCAAGGAAAACAATTAATGTATATATGAAATTGCAATTTAAATAATAATATGAAAAAGAAGCAGGGTAAAATACTCTGCTTTTTTAATGTTTTTATTAATTTCTATTGAATTATCTTTAATTTTCAATCTAAATATAGTAAAATTATACTAAATGTAACCAAGTACTAAGCTTTCAAACTAAAAGATATAAATTTGCATAAGTTCACAGTCAGCTTTGAACTTTAGATTGGACAAGTTTGCAAATTTAAAAGGCATGAAAATATATAGATAAAATAACAACTGTTCATTAGTTAGTGATTAATACACTTATTAGTTTCCAATACTAATAAATGGAAAGCAGGTGAGAAGCGTGAAGTTTGTTAGATTTAGAAAGGATGCAAAAATTCAATTGGGAATTTTAAATGAAAATGATAAAATAAGAGCTATTCAAGGTGATATTAAGACAGATTATGAATTAACTGAGGAGTATTATGATTTAGCAAATGTAGAATTATTAACTCCTTGTCAACCTAGTAAAATAATTTGTGTAGGTTTGAATTATTTAGATCATGCCAAAGAGCTTAATATGGAATTACCAGAAGAACCTGTAATATTTATGAAACCGTCTACTTCAGTAATTGGACCGGAGGATGAAATTAATTATCCACAGATGAGTAGTCAAGTAGATTATGAGGCAGAAATAGCTGTAGTTATGAAAAAAGAAGCTAAAGATTTAACTATTGAAGAAGTAGAAGATTACATATTAGGTTATACTTGTTTTAATGATGTAACAGCAAGAGATTTACAGACTAAGGATGGGCAATGGACTAGGGCTAAGTCTTTTGATACTTTTTCACCATTAGGGCCAGTTATTGTAAATGATATAAACCCTAATGAATTAAAGATTCAGTTATATCAAAATGATTCACTTAAGCAGGATTCTAATACATCTCAAATGATCTTTAGCATAAAAGAGATTATTAGCTTTATTTCACAGATTATGACCTTAAACCCTGGTGATGTAATTGCTACTGGAACTCCACCAGGAGTAGGTGAAGTAAAGCTGAGTGATAAAATAGAAGTTAAAATTGAAGGGATTGGGAGCCTAGTTAATACAATTACAAAATAGATTATTAGTTTGTTATCTTTTGGAATTGACATTTGTGTTTAAATTAACATATAATAAAGTGTGGTATATTAAAAAGGGGTGAAAGGATGGGAAGATTATTTGGAACTGATGGAGTAAGAGGAGTTGCTAATCAAAAATTAACTCCCGAATTAGTTTATAAATTAGGAAAAGCAGGTACTTATAGATTAACTAAAGATATTAAGCGGCCTACTATCTTAATTGGAAAAGATACTAGGATTTCAGGAGACATGTTAGAAGCAGCTTTAATAGCTGGAATTAATTCTATAGGTGCTGATGTTTTAAAAGTAGGAGTTGTACCTACACCAGTGGTATCTTATTTAACAAAAAAATCAGATGTTGATGGTGGAATTATGATTTCGGCTTCACATAATCCTGTAGCTGATAATGGGATTAAGTTCTTTAAGAATGATGGATTTAAACTTTCAGATCAAATAGAAGATGAAATTGAAGAAATAATATTTAATAAGTTAGACAGATTACCACAACCAACTGGATTAGAGGTTGGAAGAGTTAAAGAATTGCTTGATCCTTTAGTATCTTATTTAGAATATGCTAAGGAAATAATAAATATAGACTTTTCTGGAATGAAAGTAGTTGTAGATACTGCTAATGGAGCTGCTTCAGAATTAGCTCCAAAGGTATTAGAAGAATTAGGGGCGGATGTTGTAGCATTAAATCATGAACCTGATGGTACTAATATTAATGTTAATAGTGGTTCTACTCATCCAGAGCGATTACAGAAGATAGTTATAGAGCAACAAGCTGATTTAGGAATCGCTCATGACGGTGATGCTGACCGTACTATTGCTACTGATGAAAATGGAAATATAATAGATGGTGACCTAATTATGGCTATTTGTGGTCGACATTTGATTGAAAAAGGTGAGTTACCGAAAGAAACTATAGTAGCTACTAAATATAGTAACTTAGGTTTGCATGAATCCTTAACTGAATTAGGTGGAAAAGTAGTAACTACTAGGAATGGAGATCGATATGTATTAGCTGAGATGTTAGATCAAGGTTATAAATTAGGAGGGGAGAAATCAGGTCATATTATCTTCCTAGATTATAATACTACCGGTGATGGTATAATGACAGCTCTTCAGTTAATTAAGGTTATGGTTGAAACTGAAAAATCATTATCAGAATTAGCTAAAGTAATGAGACCTTTCCCACAGTTATTAGTAAATGTAAAAGTAAAAAAGAAGGGAGAGTGGGAGACTAATCAAGAGATTCAAACTGTTATCAAAGAAGTAGAAGCTCAGCTAGGCAATGATGGTCGTGTCTTCGTTAGAGCATCAGGTACAGAACCTGTCATTAGAGTTATGGTAGAAGGAAAAGAGAAGGCACAGTTAGAAGAATTAGCAAATGAAATAGCAGATGTAATTAGGGAAGAATTGAATTAGTTGATAAATTGATTATGAGGTTATGTGAATTTTTTAATTGTCAATTAATAATTATAGCGCCCGAACTTAGTTAAATCTAAGTTGACGAGGAAGAGGTGATCGAGTTTTCGGCGGATGCCTCTAGGTAGAGTTAGCTACCTTAATTAACTGTTTAAACCCTATAGGAGACCATAGGAGTAACGGGAGTTAAACTAACAAATAATAAATAGAATATGGAGGCTTAACCATATATGTGTGGAATTGTCGGTTATATAGGAGAAGAAACGGCAAGTTCTATTTTGACGGATGGTTTAAATAAATTAGAATATCGTGGTTATGATTCAGCAGGTATTGCACTTTATCATGAAGGGGATATTAATATATATAAGCAAGTAGGAAAGTTAGAAAACTTAGAAGAATTAGTTGCTAAGGAAGATCCTAAAGGGAAGATTGGGATTGGACATACTCGTTGGGCAACTCATGGTAAACCTTCAATCCCAAATTCTCATCCGCACACTAGCTGTAATGGGAAATTTGTAGTGGTTCATAATGGTATTATTGAGAATTATTTATCTTTAAAGGAGCGATTACAAAGTCAGGGACATCAATTTAGATCAGAGACTGATACAGAAGTAATTGTTCACTTAATCGAGGAGTATTATAATGGTGATTTAGGAAGAACGATTCAAGAGGTAATAGAGGAATTGGAAGGTTCTTATGCTTTTGTAGCTTTAACGGCTAATGAACCAGAAAAGTTAGTGGCTGTTAGGCAGGATAGTCCCTTAATTGTTGGGCTAAAACATGGTGAGTATTTTGTTGCTTCTGATATTCCAGCTATTTTAAAGCATACTAATCAGGTTTATATCTTAGATGATGAGGAGATGGCAGTTATTACTAAAGAAGGAGTAAAGGTATTAACTGTTAATGGAGAATTAATTAATAAAGAAATTTTCACAGTTGATTGGGATCCTGGTATGGCTGAAAAAGCTGGGTATGATCATTTCATGTTAAAAGAGATTCATGAACAACCAGAGTCCTTACGAAGAGCAATTAGTGGTAGGTTAAGTAATGGTAATAGTCAAGTAATTTTAGATGAATTGAATCTTGCAGCAGATGAAATTAATAATTATGAACGAATCTATATTGTGGCTTGTGGTACAGCTTATCATTCAGGTTTAGTTGCTAAATATTTAATTGAAGATCTAGTTAGGATTCCAGTTGAAGTAGATATTGCTTCTGAATTTAGATATAGAAATCCATTAGTCAATGATAAGACTTTAGTAATAGTTGTTAGTCAATCAGGAGAAACGGCGGACACGTTGGCGGCTTTAAGAGAGGCACAGGATAGAGGGGCTAAGGTAATAGCAATTAGTAATGTGGTTGGTAGTACGATTCCACGAGAGGCAGATGAAGTAATTTATATTCATGCTGGCCCAGAAATTGCTGTGGCTTCTACTAAGGCTTATATTAATATGTTAATAGTTTTTTATCTCTTAACAATCTATTTAGCTCAACTTAAAGAGACTATATCTGAGGAAGAGATTAAAAGATTAATTAAAGCTTTAAAACAACTACCTAATCAAGTGGCTCAGATTATTAAAGATAGTGAAAGTGAGATTAAGAGATTTGCTAGTGATTATGCTGAATATGAAAATGCTTTCTTTATTGGTCGTAGCCTAGATTATGCAGTGGCTTTAGAAGGTGCTTTAAAGTTAAAAGAAATTTCTTATATTCATGCTGAATCTTATGCAGCAGGAGAATTAAAGCATGGGACTTTAGCATTAATTGAAGAAGGAGTTCCGGTCATAGCTTTAGCGACTCAAAATTCTGTTGTGGATAAAATGTTAAGTAATATTAAAGAGGTGCAGGCTAGAGAAGCTTCGGTAACAGGGATAGTATTATCTGATGAAGATGAAGTTTTTAAATCTTTAGATCATACTATTGAAATCCCAACAACTGAAGAATTATTAACTTCTATTTTAACAGTAGTTCCTTTACAATTATTAGCTTATCATGTAGCTGTAGAAAGAGGTTGTGATGTAGACCAACCTCGGAATCTAGCTAAGAGTGTGACAGTAGAATAAGGTTAACTAACCTACGGTCTAAATTTTAGATCGTAGGTTTTTTTATTTTTATACCCATTTTTTAGTAATATAAAAAGGATTCATTCTATATTTAAAGAATTAATTAATAAATTAGTTAGCATAATAATTATTAGTATTAGAAACTATTGATGAGTAGGCAGTAGAGTAAATTTATAAAGAGGAGTAATTAAGATGATTTATGGCATAGGTGTAGATATAGTAGAAGTAAAGAGAATTGAACAAAGTTTGAAAAAACATGATGAACGTTTTAAAGAAAAGATTTTTACAGATGGGGAAGTAGATTATTGTTTAAAAAGTAATAATGCAGCAATCCATTTTGCAGCTCGATTTGCAGCCAAAGAAGCTATAGTAAAAGCATTAGGCACAGGATTAAGAAATATGAAGTGGACAGATATTGAGATAATCAAAGATGAATTAGGAAAACCGGAAGTTAAATTACATGATAAAGCTAAAAAAATAGCCCAGAGTTTAGGTATTAAAAAATTATTAATCAGTCTTTCTCATACGGACGAATATGCTGTGGCTCAAGCAATGGCTTCAAAAACAGTTTAATAGATATTTTAGGAGGGGTATGATGCGATTAGTTACTGCTAGTGAAATGCAGGAATTAGATAGAATAACTATAGAAGAAGTAGGAATTCCTGGTGTAGTTTTAATGGAGAATGCTGGTCAAGCAGTTACAGATGCAGCTGTAGATATATTGTCTAATATTTCAGACCCTCAGGTAATAGTAGTAGCAGGAAAAGGGAATAATGGTGGTGACGGCTTTGTAGTCGCTCGTTTATTAAGTAATATAGGAATTAAGGTAAAAGTTTACTTATTAGGGGATGTCCAAGATGTAAGTGGAGATGCTAAGATTAATTTAAGTGTTTTACATAAGCTAGATTTTAAAATAGTAGAATTAAAGAATAAATCAGATTTAAAAAGATTTAACAAAAAATGTAAAAATGTTGATCTGATAATAGACGGTGTATTGGGAACTGGTATTGAAGGTGAATTAAGAGGGTTAGCCCCAGACTTAATTAGTATAATTAATAATTCTACTTCACAAGTTTTAGCTATAGATATTCCATCTGGGCTAAATGCTGATACCGGTCAAGCACATGGAATAGCTGTTAAAGCAGATAGAACAGTTACTTTTGCGTTGCCGAAATTAGGCTTATTACTCTATCCTGGTCGTAACTATGTTGGGGAATTAGAGGTAGCCGATATTAGTATACCAGAAGAAGTTATAGAATCTGAACATATTAATAAGGAATTAATTACTCCTAATTTAGCTCAACAGCTATTACCAAGAAGGAATTGTTTTGGGCATAAAGGTACTTTTGGTCATGCTGTAGTAATTGCAGGTTCTAAGGGAATGACTGGGGCAGCTAAATTAAGTGGTTTAGCCACTTTAAAATCTGGAGCTGGTATTGTGACTTTAGGTATGCCTGAGAGTCTAAATTCAATTTTAGAGACAAAATTAACAGAAGTAATGACTGTACCTTTAACTGAAAATAGAGAATGTTGTTTGAGTTTGAATTCATTAACTAAGATTATGGAATTATCTAAAGCAGCAGATGTTATGGCAGTAGGCCCAGGCTTATCACAAAGCGAAGAAATAAGTTATATCATCCATGATATGCTAAACAAGATAGAAATCCCGCTAGTAATAGATGCGGATGGTTTAAATGTAATTGAAGATTTAGGAATACTGACAAATAGAAGTAAACCAACAGTTTTAACACCTCATCCTGGTGAAATGGCTAGATTAACTGGGAAGTCAATTGATGAAATTCAAGCAAATCGCGTACAGGTGACTCTTCAAACAGCTCAAGACTTAAACGTGACATTAGTATTAAAAGGGGCAGCTACAGTAGTAGCTACCGCGAAAGGAAGAGTATATATTAATTCAAATGGTAATTCAGGTATGGCTACTGCTGGTAGTGGTGATGTATTAACTGGGATAATTACTGGATTAATCGCTCAAGGATTAAGTGCAGATCAAGCAGCTACATTAGGAGTTTTTTTACATGGATTAACTGGAGATTTAAAGTTAGAAGAAGAGACTACATATACTTTATTAGCAGGAGACTTGATTAAGGGACTTTCAAATGCTTTTAAATACTTAGAGGAGTGATAAAATATGTTAGCAAAAGATGTAATGACTGAAGGTGTGATTACTGTTCATCCTAAGGAAACAATTAAAGATGTAGCTAGGATTTTGAGTGAAAATGAAATTAGTGGTTTACCAGTAGTTGATGATAATGAAAAATTAGTAGGAGTTGTTTCGGAACAGGATTTAATTGTACGCGATAAGAAGTTGCATTTTCCAGATTATATATATTTATTAGATAGTGTTATTTATTTAGAAAGTTTAAAGAATTTTGAAGAAGAGTTTACGAAGATGATAGGGACTAGAGTAGAAGATATAATGAGTAAAGAGGCTATTACAGTTGATTCAGATATATCTATAGAAGAGATAGCTACTATAATGGTTGAAGAAGGCATTAATCGGGTTCCGGTTTTAGATGGAGAAAAGTTAGTAGGGATTGTGAGTAGGGCTGATTTAGTAGATGTATTAGCTAAAGAAGGAGGTAAGTAAAGTGGCGAAAGTTGGTGTGGTATTAAGTGGTTGTGGTGTTCATGATGGTTCAGAAATTCATGAAGCCGTTTTAACTTTATTACATCTAGATAAGGCTGGACAAGAAATAATTCCATTGGCGCCCAATATACTGCAGTCACAGGTGATTGATCATCTTAATCAAGAAGAGATAGAACGAGAAAATAGGGATCTGTTAGTAGAGGCTGCCAGGATTACTCGTGGTGATATTCAATCTTTAGATACAGTAAATAAAAATGAGTTAGATGCTATAATTTTACCAGGCGGGGCTGGTGCTATTAAAAATTTGACTAATTATGCTTTTATTCAAGAAAATTGTAAAATTAATCCTCAAGTTCAAAATTTAATAGAAGAAATGATTGATTTAGGTAAACCAGTAGGAGCTATCTGTATCTCTCCATTAGTAGTAGCGAGAGCTTTAGTTGATACAGATTATACACCTAGATTGACTGTCGGAAAGGATTGTGAAGTTGCACAGTATATTCAAGAGGAATTGAATGCTGTTCATATTGAATCAAAAGTAAGTGAAGTAGTAGTTGATGAAGATTTAAAAATCGTTACTACTCCAGCGTATATGTTAGCTGAATCTATTTCTAATATTGACACTGGGATAAAAAGTTTGGTAGATAATGTAATAAAGTTAATATAAGGTTTTGACTATCTAAAGGCTTTTTGATATAATTTTTAGTGGATGAATAGCACCCTGTCCAGGGTGCTATTTTTGGAGGTGATATTTTATATGGTTAATATAGTTGTTGAAAATTTACCTCAATACGTAGGGCCTGGAGATATTGTAGGTGCTTTTACTAATGAGGTAAAGATGGATGGAAATAAAATTGGAAAAATAGATTTTATAGATGGAAGAGCGGTAGTTGAAGTAGAAGATGATATAGTTGATAAAGTCGTAGAAATGATGGATCAGAATCAAGTAGCGGGAATTACTGTTAAAGTTTATGTTAATGATGGCGCTAGAGATAAGATCAAGAAGATTAATGATTATGTGTCTAAATTCAAACGGTTAATTCAAATGGAACGTAAGGCTGAAATGAGGCGACATGAATTAGAGATTAAGAATTTAACTGGTTATGAAAGAGAGCAAAAAGGTAGAGCAATTCTTCATTTGCGAGGTAGAGATGAAGGTGAAGTTTTTGGAGGCAAAAGATTAGTTAAATTTATGAGGCAACATCGTGGTGAAGAATTGCCGGACAATGAAATAAATATTGGCGATTTAGTAATGCTAAGTAAGAATCAACCTTTGAGGGATGATAATCCTACTGGAACAGTAGCTGGAAAGACTAAATATTCTATTACAGTTGTATTTGAACAACCGGTTACTAAGTTTGTCTATGATGAGGGATTAAGAGCTGATTTATATGTAAATGATATTACTTTTCAAAGAATGTTAGATGCGACTTCACAAATAGAAGATAATTCAGGGAGATTAGCAGAATTACGTGATAAATTCTTAGGCATAGATAATATAGAGTTTACAGATATTGAAGAAGAGATAGAATTTAAGAATCAAGCATTAAATGACTCACAAAGAGAAGCTGTTAGACAAGCACTAAAAGCCAAAGACTTCTTTTTGATTCATGGTCCTCCAGGTACAGGAAAGACGATGACAACTATTGAAATTATTAGACAAGCTATTGCACCGGAAAAGAATATCTTAGCAACGGCTGATTCAAATACAGCAGTTGATAATTTAGTAGAAAGATTGGTGCGAGAGAATGTTAATGTAGTTCGAGTAGGTCATCCAGTTCGAGTAACTCCAGTTTTAAGAGAACATACTTTGGATTATCTTATTGAAAATCACCCTAAGTATAAAGAAGCGGCTGAATTAAGAAGTGAAGCTTATGATTTATTAGATAAACAGGATGACTTAACTCATCCTAGTGGTCGCTGGAGAAGAGGTATGAGTGATCAACAGATTTTAAATAAAGCTAAAGATAATTCTAGCTTTAGAGGAGTATCTGCTAATAAGATAGAAGAGATGGCAGAATGGTTAAAAATTCAAGAGAAAATAGATGAATTATTTGAAATGATTGAAGAATTAGAAGATGAGGCGATAAAAGAATTATTAAGTAATGCTGATGTAGTTTGTACTACTAATTCTACTGCTGGAGCTGAAGTATTAGATGAATTTAAGTTCGATCTTTTAGTTGTTGATGAGGCTACACAAGCTACTGAACCAGCAGTCTTGATCCCATTAACTAAAGCTAAAAGGGTTATTTTAGCTGGAGATCATAAGCAATTACCGCCGACAATTCTTAGTAAAAAAGCAAAACAAGATGGCTTAAATCGTTCTTTATTTGAGAGATTAATTGCTTTATATGATGATGGAATCAAGCAAATGTTAAAAGTACAATATCGAATGAATAATTCGATTATGGAGTTTTCTAATAGTGAATTTTATGATGGTTTTTTAGAAAGCACTTCAAAAGTGGAGGATCATACTTTAGTTGATTTAGATATACTACAAATAAAAGGAGATAGACCAGCAGAAAAGGCGTTGATTTTTGATGAACCGGTTGTATTTTTTGATACTAAAGGAATGAAGGCTCCAGAACGTTCTAAAAATGACTCTAATTCATTTGAAAACCCTATTGAGGCTGATTTAATTGTTGAAATTGTAGAGGAGGCTACCAAACTCAATTTAAGTTTGCAAGATATGGCAGTGATTGCTCCATATAAAGATCAAGTGGAATTAATTAATAAGAAAGTAGACTTAAATGAGTTAGAAGTAAATACTGTAGATGGTTTTCAAGGCAGAGAGAAAGAATTAGTGATTTTATCATTTGTAAGAAGTAATCAATATGGCAACATTGGATTTTTAAGGGATTTACGGAGGTTAAATGTCTCTTTAACTAGAGCTAAACGAAAGTTAATTATGGTTGGAGATTCAGTTACTATTGGATCTAATGAAATTTATAAAAATTTAATAGAATATGTAAGGAAGCATTGTTACTATTATGAGTTGTAGTTTTTAATAAATTAGTAATCCTACCATAAATTACTTCATAGTTTTGAGTATATAAATGGTTACCTTCTATTGACATTCATATTAGAAGTAGGATATAATTATATTACATGTTATTATATTTGTTACTATCTTTAAGAGGTGGGATTACTAAATGATTAATTGTCAAACTTTAAGGCTAGATAAAAATGCTAATTCAGACAAAGATAGTAAAGAGGATTTAAAGATAAAAATGAAAAAAGGCTATTTTCAAATGGGTAAGATTAATTTAAGGTTAGCAGAAGAAGGCTTAAAGGCAGAAAAAGAAGCTTATGAAATGGTATAAAGAAAGAATGATTGTTTAATTACAGAAAAGAGACGTATTAAATACGTCTCTTTTACTCCATTTTCATAAATGATTTTTTTCAAAAGAACTTATATACATTAAAGCAAATGAATATTATGGTCTAAGTTGTAGAAACTAATGATGAATAAAATATATAAAGTTTTCAATAAATTATATTTAACATTATTGATTTCGCTCACATATACTACTATTAATTAAGTTATATTTGCTGGAGGTGCTTTAGATTTGACTAATCTAAAAAGGGTAATGATTAGTTTGCCAGATAGCTTGTTGGAAGAGGTAGATGGAGTTGCTCAAAAGAAGAATCAAAATCGTAGTGAATTTGTAAGGGAAGCCATGAAGCTATATATTACAGAATTAAGAAAAAACGAGATTAGAAGATCAATGAAACAAGGATACTTAAAGATGGGCGAGATTAATTTAAAATTAGCAGAAGATAATATAGAGATAGAAAATAAGGATTTCAAGAAATATGAAGCCAGTATAGCGGAGTGTGAATAACCGTGGCTATTAAAAGAGGAGATGTCTTTTATGCGGATTTGAATCCAGTGGTTGGCTCAGAACAAGGTGGAGTGAGACCAGTATTAATAATCCAAAATGACATTGGCAATAAGTATAGTCCAACAGTAATAGTAGCAGCCATTACTTCTAAAATTGATAAAGCTAAATTACCGACTCATGTGGCAATAGATGCAAGTAAGTATAATTTAGAGAAAGATTCGGTGATTCTTCTGGAACAGATTAGAACGATTGATAAGAAAAGATTACAACGACAGATTACACACTTAGATGAAGAAATAGTTAGTGAAGTAAATCAAGCATTAGAGATTAGTGTTGGTTTAATAGATTTATAACTAGATAGTATTATTGGGGCGGCTATTAATCTTGAGCAGATTAATAGCTTTTTTTTAGTTATTTATTAATTAGTAAAAAGGGGGGGTATTATGAATGATAAGATTCAAAGTGCTATTAATAATTTAGAGAATGATTTAATAATTTGGAGAAGAGCTATTCATCAAGAACCGGAGTTAGGTTTTGAAGAATATAAAACGGCTGTAAAGATAATTAATGTCTTAAGGGAAACTAATTTAGAATTAAGAACAGAGGTTGCAAAAACAGGAGTTATAGCAGATTTACATATTAGTGACAATTTACCGACTATTGCTTTAAGAGCGGATATGGATGCTTTGCCCATTCAAGAACAGAATGATACAGATTATGCATCGCAGATTGAAGGAGTTATGCATGCTTGTGGTCATGACGGTCATGTTGCTATGTTATTAGGAGCAGCGGTGGTGTTAGACCAATTTCGAGAATTATTAAGAACAAATGTGCGGTTTATCTTTCAACCAGCTGAAGAAGGGCCAGGAGGAGCTTTGCCTATGATTCAGGCAGGTGTTTTAGAAGGAGTAGATAGTATATTTGGTTTACATTTAAATACTAATTCTCCTACGGGGACAATAGATATTAAAAGTGGTCCTTTTGCAGCAGCTGCAGACCAAATAGATTTGCTTGTTATAGGGGAAGGTGGGCATGGAGCCGCTCCTCATCAAACAGTAGATGCCATAGTAGTTGCTTCAGAGATAGTTACCTCATTGCAGACCATAGTTAGTAGGAAGTTAGACCCCCAAGATGCTGCGGTTATTTCTCTAGGAAAGATTGAGGGGGGATATAGACATAATGTAATTGCCGATCGGGTAAGATTAAAAGGGACAGTAAGAACTACTGATCCTAAGCTTCGTGAAGAATTACCATCTCAGATTGAACAAATAATTAAAGGTATTACTATTAGCCATGGTGCAGATTATAATTTAGATTATGAATTTGGCTATCCAGTATTAATTAATAATAGAAGTGCGTCAAATAAGTTGGAAGATATCTTTGGTTTGATTCCAGGAATTGAAAAGATTAAAAGAGTAGATAAAACTTCTATGGGGGCAGAGGATTTTGCTTATTATTGTCAACAGGTACCAGGTGTATTCTATCGATTAGGTGCTGGTAAATTTCCTGATCGGGCTTATCCTGGCCACAATCCCAAATTCGACTTTGATGAAGCTGCATTAAAGTTAGGGGTAATTACTTTTATTGAAATAATATTAAATTATTATAGTAATAAAGGAGAAGATATTTCAATATAGAATAAATAGTTAAGAGATCTTTAACTTAAGTAAGGAAGGTGTCAAATTTGCGGCGGAATTTACTAATCTTAATTACTATTTTGCTAATCTGTGTAACATTTAGTTTAGCGACTTTGGCTGAGAATTCAATTGATCAGACATATCAAGTATCTAATGAAGATCTATCATTTGAATATCGAAATAATGCTAAAGGGAAAACAGCTGAGGAAATAATTAAAGAAGTGGTAAGTTATTTTGATCGAATTAAGGATTTTAAAGGTGCTTTAGTGTCAAAAGTATTTTTGGAGAAAAAAGAAGTTACTTATCAAACGAATTTAATGAAGAATCAACAAAGGTCTTTAACAGATAATTCTTATACTTTTGGTAAAGTTCAAGGTACTGAGGAAGGTCGTTTATTAAATGCTTTACCATGGATTTATTTGCCGCCAGACTATTCTTTATTACAGAATGGATTATTATTAAGTGGGCAGAGGGATTATTTAGAGCCTTTAGCAAATTTAGAAGATCTTTATAAGTTAAAGTTGCTTGGTGAAGCTAAATTACATAATAGGTCAATATATTTATTAGAATTAAGTAATGTGTTTTCGAAACAGGTTTTATGGATAGATAAAGAAAAAATGCTTATTAATAGAATTGAAATATTTAATGGAGCTAATCAATTAGTGGCTACTATTAATTATAATGGGTATAGAGAGCTAGTAGAGGATGTTTGGTTGCCTAATTTAATTGTAGTAGAAGATAATAATGGTAAAAAACTTTTAGAAATTAATTATCAGAATTGGGTAGTAAATAGTGGTTTAAATAATAGTGATTTTTCTATAGGTTTTGCTTATCAGGCTAGGCAAGAAATAGATAAGTTGAAGAAGATTATAGATAAAAATCATAAGGATACAGAAAGCAGATATAAATTGGCTAAACTTTATTATCAGGTTTTAGAAACTGATAAGGCAATTAATACGTTATTAGATGCCATTAAAATTAAAAAGAAGATAAAGTATTATAAAAAATTAGCAGAAATTTATCGTGAACAAGGAAAGTATAAGGAATCTATAGATATGGTTAACGAAGCATTAATCTTAGATTATCAAAATAGTGAACTACATTTTATGTTAGGAGAATTGAACTTGCAACTGCAGCAAATAAGTAAGGCAAGAAATTCTTTAGAAAGAGCAGTTAGTTTAGAACCTACTAATGAGCAATATTTAGAAAGGTTATTCTGGACATATAGACGTTCTTCTTTTACAGAAACAATGTTAAGAAACGCACAGAATACTTTAAACAAGTTAATTAAATTGAATCCTAACAAGCCTGAATACCAAATTTATTCTGGTAATTTATACTTAGAATCTAAAAAGTATAATAAAGCAGCTCATAGATATCAGAAGGCTATTCAAGTAGCTCCTAAAGATATTTGGGGGTATATTAAATTAGCTGAATGTTATGAAGCAATTGGAAAACATAGATTAGCAGAGGAATTATATAAAGTAACCATTAGAATTGATAAGAGTTGGTTAAACTATGAAAAAATAGCGGATTTCTATTATCGCTGGCAAGATTATAAAAAAGCTATCCAGAATTATAATATAGCTTTAAAATTAAAGTCTGAGCAGTTTGCTCTTAAGGTTAAGTTAGGTAAATCATATTGGGAGGTTGGAAAGAAGGATAAAGCTCTTGAAATTTGGGGGCGAATTCTAGAAACTAAATCTCTAAAGTTAAATGATTATATTAAATTAGGTAGTCTATTTACTAAATACAATCTAGATAATTTAGCTGTAGCAACTTATCAACAAGGTATTCAGGAATTTAGTAATTCAATAGATAGTTGGACTAAAAAATTAGTTGCAGAACTTCATGCTAAATTAGCTAAGCTATATAAAGAACAGGATAATTATGAGTTAGCTATGGATGAGTATAATCAGGCGTTAAAGTTATACCAATACTCTTGGGTTTATAGAGATCTTGGAGTATTAAAATTAAAGAATGGAAAGTTAGGGGAGGCTATTGAATTATGGCAAAAAGCTAAAGAAAAGAATGCTGGAAATTTGGAAGTAGTTTATAATTTAGCTATTGCTCATATTATTACCGAAGAATTTGATAAGGCTGAGGCAGATATTGAGTATATCAAAAGGTTTAATCCAGATCAAAAATTAAGTAGTCTAGTAAATAAAGCTAGTAGAGTAATTAATGAATTACAAAGGATAAAAGCAGAAGAGAATAATTCTGAAGTTTATGGTCAAAAGTATAAAATCCAAGGGGATCAGTTGAGGCAAAAAGGCAAGTTGAAATCAGCAGTAGAAATGTACCAGATGGCATTAGAAAAGAATTCTTATTATGGTGATGCTTATTTTAATCTAGGTTTAATACAGAGTGTAATGCAAAATTATCAAGAAGTAAAAAATATAATTAATAATTTTGATAATGATTATTTCCAACAAAATAAAGCAGACATTTTAAAAGAAATGAAGGCTTTATGTGAAGGTGTGAATTAGAGGTAAAGAGTAAGTTTTAGATGATTATATGGAGGTTAAGAATAATAATGAAGGTAGAAACACGTACAATTACAATTGTAGGGACCTTGAGTGCTATATCTATTGTATTAGGACAGACGCCTCTAGGATTAGTACCTACCCCACTTGGTGTAGCTGCAACTACTATGCATATACCAGTAATTATTGGGGCTATTGTAGAGGGGCCTCTAGTAGGGAGTTTAGTTGGCTTGATTTTTGGTCTATCTAGTTTCCTAAGGCAAGCTAGTCCATTTGTCGCTGATCCTTTAGTTGCAATCATACCTCGGGTTTTAATTGGTATTTTAGCCGGTTATAGCTATAAACTATTCTCTACTAAAGAATCAATAGCTATTGGGATAGCTGCTGCTATTGGTACTTTAACTAATACTATTGGGGTATTAGGTTTAGCAGCTTGGAGAGGTCTTTTACCAATGGCACAAGCAAAGGTAATAGCATTGGGGCATGGTTTACCAGAGATAATTGTGGCTATTCTAATTACTTTATTAGTGGTCAAATCTTTAAAACATGTTAAATAAGCAATTAATTTTGTATAAAAGATAAATTAAGTGATTAATATAAAAATAAGTTTATCTGGATAAAAGGAGTGGGCAAAATGTTAACTTTATCAACCGCGAGTCCAGAAGAGACAGTTGAACTAGGAGAAAAGCTTGGAGAATTACTTGCAAATGGTGATATAATCTGTTTACAAGGAGATTTAGGTGCCGGGAAGACTTACTTAGCTAAAGGGATATTAAAAGGGATAGGTGTAAATGAAGAAGTAACAAGCCCTACATATACTTTAGTTAATGAGTATCAAGGTGAATTACCAGCTTATCATATAGATCTATATCGGATATCTGATTATAGAGAATTATATGATATTGGCTTTGAAGAGTATCTATATGGAGATGGAATTACAATCATTGAGTGGCCAGATAAGTCTGGCTCATTAATGCCAGATAATTATCTTAACATAACAATTAAAGGGGAAGAAAATTCAAGGAAGATTAAGATTATTCCACAGGCTAATAAATATATTGGATTAGTTACGGAGTTGAAAGAGAATGTTGATTTTAGCTCTAGATAGTTCCACATCAGTAGGAGCTATTAGTATACATAATGATGAGGGTTTAGTAGCTGAATATAATTTAAACTTAGCTAAAACACATTCTCAGCGGCTTATGCCTCAAATTATTAGTTTGATGGATGATGTAGGTGTAACGGTAGATGATTTAGATGGAATAGTAGTTGGGATTGGGCCTGGATCTTTTACAGGGATTCGGATTGGATTAGCTACGGCTAAGAGTCTAGCTCAGTCATTAGAAATTCCAATTATAAGTCTTTCAACATTAGATATCTTAGCTAATGAATTGGTATATATTGATGAATATATATGTCCGATAATAGATGCTAGAAGAAATCGAGTTTATACTGCTTTGTATCATGAAGTTGATAAATTAGGATTAAAGAAGAAAGCAAGTAAAGATCAGATGTTAGAAGTTAAGGAACTAGCTAAAATTATTTTGCAGGAATTAAGTAATAAAGTAATATTTATAGGACCAGCTACTAAAGTATATCAAGAGACTATTGAAGAGATATTAGGAGAGCAAGCAATATTTATTCCCAATCATTATGATTTACCTAGAGGTGCAGTCTTAGGTAGAATAGGATCGCTTAAATTAAAAGCAGGATCTCAGCATGAACTTATGGATATAAGCCCTAACTATCTTAAAAGAGCTCAAGCTGAAATCGATTGGGAGAGAAAGGTTAAGAAAGAATCATGAAATTAATTATAGAGCCTATGCAAGTGGCAGATTTAGACCAGGTTTTAGAGATTGAAAAGGAGTCCTTTAGCTCCCCCTGGTCTATTGCTGCTTTTAAAAAAGAATTAATAGAAAATCAGTATGCTGAGTATTTAGTAGCGAAGAGAAAAGAGGATGTATTAGGCTATGTAGGGGTTTGGATTATTTTAAATGAAGCTCATATTACCACTTTAGCAGTTGAATCTACCTATCGACGAAAAGGAATAGCTAGACTTATGTTATCTGAACTTTTTGTTAAATTTGCAAATCAAGGGCTAGATAAAATTACTTTAGAGGTTAGAGTTTCTAATCATCCTGGTCGGGAATTATATAAAGATTATGGTTTTATAGAAGCAGGGGTTAGAAAGAATTATTATCAAGATAATAAAGAAGATGCAGTGATTATGTGGAAGATTCTAAATCAATGAAGGATTAAGGGGTTAGATTAATATGGAGAATGGTTTGATTTTAGGAATTGAATCATCATGTGATGAGACATCAGTGGCAGTAGTTAAAGATGGTAGAAAGATATTATCGAATATTATTGCTTCGCAAGTAGATTGGCATCGAAAATTCGGTGGTGTAGTACCAGAAATAGCTTCTAGAAAACATATAGAATTAATAAATCCAGTTATTGAAGAGGCTTTAATAGAAGCAGATATTGAGTTTGAAGATCTTTCTGCAGTGGCTGTGACCTATGGTCCTGGGTTAGTAGGGGGGTTATTAGTAGGGATAGCTGCAGCTAAAGGAATAGCATATTCTCAACATATTCCTTTAATAGCTATTAATCATATTGAAGGTCATATCTATTCTAATTTTATTGCTTATCAAAATTTGAAACCACCATTAGTATGTCTGACTGTATCTGGGGGACATACTGATTTATTATATTTTAAAGGTTTAGGCGAATATGAAATTCTAGGTAGAACAAGAGATGATGCTGCAGGAGAAGCTTTTGATAAGGTAGCTAGGGTTTTGGAATTAGGTTATCCAGGTGGTCCAATTATAGATAAGTTAGCTAAGGATGGAGATAGTACGGCAATTGAGTTACCTAGACCTTTGATTAATGCTAGTAATTATGATTTTAGTTTTAGTGGACTTAAGACAGCAGTTTTAAATTATATTAATAATCAAAAGCAGCGTGGTGAAGAGATAGATGAAGTTAATTTAGCAGCTAGTTTCCAACAAGCAGTAGTAGATATTCTAGTTACGAAGGTAGTTAAAGCCGTTAAAGAGACTGGAGTTAAGGATGTAATTTTAGCCGGAGGCGTTGCTTCTAATCATCAATTAAGAGCTGAACTAAAGACAAAATTAGATGATTTAAAGGTAGATCTCTATTTTCCTCCACCTAAATTATGTACAGATAATGCTGCTATGATTGCCAGTGTAGGATATTACCGTTGGCAGCAAGGGGATAGAACAGAATATAGTCTAAATGCTGAACCTAATTTAAAGTTGAAGTAGAAGGTAGGGAGGGAACTAGATGGAGTATTCATCTGAACAATTAATTATTTTATCAGCTCAAGAAAGAAATATATTGCCAGTTACCTCGGCTTGTAACTTTAATTGCCTTTTTTGTAGTCACCAATATAATCCAGCTGGGATTGAAGTCTTTAATTGTGGTCATCGAACTTTAGAACAAATTAAGGGAATATCTGATTTTTTAAACCCTGAACAAAAGATAGTAATTGGAGAATCTATTACTAGAATTATAGAAGGAGAGCCTTTTAGTAATCCTAATATTATACAGATTTTAACTTATTTACGAAAACGTTTTCCCCAAACAGTAATTCAAATTACTACTAATGGTTCTTATTTGGATTTAGATAAGATTAAATTAATAGATAATTTAGATTTAATAGAACTAAATCTTTCTTTAAATAGTGCCAATCCAGTTTTAAGGAAAAGATTAATGGCTGATAAGAGTGGAGAGATAGTTTTAGAAGGAGTTCGTAATTTAGCCAAATTTAAAATACCTTATCATGGTAGTATTGTGGCTATGCCTATGATTAGCAATTGGGATGATATTGAAGAAGCAATTAAATTTTTGGATGATAATCAAGCTAAAACAGTAAGAATATTTTTACCTGGATATACTAAGCTGACACCGGCTAAGTTACAGTTTGATTTGAATTTATGGACGGATTTAATTGATTATATTGATCAATTAAATCAAAAGTATAAAGTGCCTATTACAGTTGAGCCACCGTTGATCCAAGACTTAAATGTTAACTTGCAAGGAGTAATTACTGACTCATCGGCTGCTAATGCTGGATTAAGAAAAGGTGATCAGATTCTAAGTATTAATCAAACCGAAGTAAAGACGAGAGTAGAGGCATTTAATAGATTATTAAAATCTGGCTTTCCAGAGATTAAATATGAGAGGGATGGGGAAATAAAAGAAACTGAATTAAATAAACAGGCTAATGAAAGTTCAGGTATAGTTTTAGATTATGATATTTCTTTAAGTAGATTAAATAAGGTAAAAGAAATAATTACAAAAAGTTCAGCTAATAAAGTTCTAATTTTCACTTCTAAACTAGCTAAAAATGTGGTTGATTTAGGGATTGATGAGTTTTTAGATGGCATATTAGCTGAAGTTGACATTAAAGTTATATCAGTTAAGAATAGGTATTTTGGCGGAAGCATTATGGCTGCCGGGTTACTAGTAGTAGATGATTTTTTAGTAGCTTTTAATGGAAATGTTTCAGAAATTAAAAGTGCTGATCTGATTTTACTCCCTGAAAATCCATTTAATAATTGGGGATATGATTTAGTTGGGAAGCATTATGAAAATTTAGAAGAAGTAGTTAACTGTTTAGTAACTTTAGTTTAAAGTATCTTAGCCAGTCAATATTGGCTGACTAAGATACTTTAATTAAGTTATAATTTATTAGTTGTTTAATGCTTGGATAGGTGCAGGAATTCTACCTCCACGTTGTACAAACTTATTAGAGCTAAACTGATTAACATCCATAATAGGTGCTCTACCTAATAACCCCCCAAATTCTACGTCATCACCTACATCCTTACCTGGAACAGGAATGATTCTTACAGCTGTTGTTTTCTTATTAATCATACCGATTGCCATTTCGTCTGCAATAATTGCTGCTAAGGTTTCTTTAGTAGTGGAACCTGGGACAGCAATCATATCTAATCCTACTGAACAGACTGAAGTCATGGCTTCTAGTTTGCTTAGACTTAAGGCGCCGACTTCAGCAGCTTCTATCATGCCTTGGTCTTCACTTACAGGGATAAATGCTCCACTTAATCCTCCAACATGAGAAGAAGCCATAGCCCCACCTTTTTTAACGGCATCATTTAAAAGGGCTAAAGCTGCAGTAGTTCCATGAGTACCACATCTTTCTAAACCCATACTTTCTAAGATATTAGCTATACTATCACCGATAGCAGGAGTAGGAGCTAAGGAAAGATCAACAATTCCAAAAGGAATATCCAAAGCTTCCGAAACTTTATTTCCGATTAACTCTCCCATTCTAGTGATTTTAAAAGCAGTTTGTTTAATAGTTGTAGCTAATTTATCGAAATTAACATCAGGAATGACATCTACTGCATTCTTAACAACTCCTGGCCCACTAACTCCTACATTAATTACTGCTTCTGGCTCACCTACCCCATGAAAAGCTCCTGCCATGAAAGGATTATCTTCTGGAACATTAGCGAAGACGACCAATTTGGCACAACCGATTGCATCATTATCTTTAGTCAATTCTGCAGTTTCTTTTATTACTTCTCCCATTTCTAATACAGCATCCATATTAATCCCAGCATTAGTTGTAGCTACATTGATAGAAGAACAGACTCTATCTGTTTGACTTAATGCCTTGGGAATCGATTTAATTAAGTTCTGTTCTCCTTTAGTATAGCCCTTATGTACCAATCCAGAGAAACCGCCAATAAAGTCTACTCCAACTTCTTTAGCAGCTTTATCCATGGTCTTAGCTATACTACTATAATCTTTTTCTTCACAGGCTGCTGCTACAATAGAAATAGGCGTAACTGAAATTCTTTTATTTACAATAGGAACTCCATACTTAACTTCCATCTTTTCTACTGTTCCTACTAAATCTTTCGCATAAGTAGTTATCTTATTGTATATATTTTGATTTAATTTGTTAATATCTTTATCAGCACAATCTCTAAGGTTAATTCCCATAGTAACGGTTCTAATATCGAAATTCTCCATTTTAATCATTTTAATTGTTTCGATGATTTCATTAGGATTAATAAGCATAATTTTCTCTCCTTTTTTTGTTCAGTTGCCAGTGCCAGTGGTCAGTGACAGTAAAGACAGTTAGAAACTATCACTAACACTCTAAATTAAACTCGATGCATGTATCGGAAAATATCTTCATGTTGGGCCATAACCTCTAGTTCTAATTCTTTACCTGCTGCTTCTAATTTAGCTTGAAGCTCTTCAAGAGAGATATCTATATCAGAGATATCAACTAACATAATCATAGAAAATAAATCTTGAAGTAGAGTTTGGCTAATATCAATTATGTTTGCTTCATAATCAGCTAATACAGTAGTCATTTTAGCAACAATTCCCACTTTATCTTCTCCTAAAACTGTAATGACAATTCGATTGTTTTCTTCTTTTTGCTTCATTAAAGTGCACCTCCATTTAATTTTTTTAATGATTATGAATATAAATTAGTAATTTTGCTAACAATAATATATGATTTTGCAGTTAATGTCAATAAAAACTATATAGTGAGGAGAGGAAATTACTTTTATAATATGATTTATCTGAGATGTTTTTAATATACCTCCAGATAAAAAAGGATATTCAGTGAGATAATCGAAGTAATTAGTAGCTAATTTAATATAATACACAGTAATTAGCTTTAATAACCTTAAATACAACTTGATTTTAGGTGGAGACTTATGTATTATTATTAATGGAATGATTAGCACTCGATAAGAGTGAGTGCTAATAATAAAAACTTTAAATACATAAAGGAGGTCTTGGCAATGGGAATTAAACCTTTAGGTGATCGAGTAGTTATGAAAGCGTTGGAAGAAAAAGAAGAAACTACTGAGAGTGGTATTGTATTACCTGAGAGTGCCAAAGAAAAGCCGCAGGAAGGTGAGATTGTTGCTGTAGGTGAGGGTAAGAAGTTAGATAATGGTGATAGAGTAGACTTAGATGTAACTACTGGAGATCGAGTGATCTATGGTAAGTATGCCGGAACAGAGATTGAATTTGAAGGTGAAGAATATTTAGTAATTAGCGAGAAAGATGTTTTAGCTGTAATTGAGTAATGTCCTTGTGCGTTTATTGTAAACAAGGTAAAAATATAATCGGTTGAGTAAAATATTAAGGAGGTTATGTACATAATGGCAAAAAAACTAAAGTTTGGTGAAGAGGCAAGAAGAGCTTTAGAAGATGGTGTGAATGCATTAGCTGATGCTGTTAAAGTTACATTAGGACCAAAAGGTCGTAATGTTGTTTTAGAGCAAGGGTTTGGTGCTCCATTAATTACTAATGACGGTGTAACTATTGCTAAAGAGATTGAGGTTAAAGATCGTTTTGAAGATATGGGAGCTCAAACTGTAAAAGAAGTTGCAACTAAGACTAATGATGTTGCTGGAGATGGAACTACTACTGCAACAGTCTTAGCTCAAGCAATTATTAAAGAAGGAATGAAGAATGTAGCTGCTGGTGCTAACCCAATGATTCTTAAAAAAGGAATTGAAAAGGCAGTAAATAAAGCTGTAGAAGAGATTCAAAATGTAAGTAAATCTATTGAAGATAGAGAATCAATTGCTCAAGTAGCTGCTATTTCTGCTGCTGATAAAGAAGTAGGTGAATTAATTGCGGATGCTATGGAAAAGGTAGGCAAAGACGGAGTTATCTCTGTTGAAGAGTCTAGAACTATGGGTACTAGCTTAGAAGTAGTTGAAGGTATGCAGTTTGATAGAGGATACTTATCTCCATATATGGTAACTGACACTGAAGAAATGAAAGCTAACTTAGATGACCCATATATCTTATTAACTGATCAAAAGATTAGTAGTATTCAAGATATTCTACCTTTATTAGAAAAAGTAGCACAGCAAGGCAAAAAATTATTAATTATTGGTGAAGATGTAGAAGGTGAAGCTTTAGCTACATTAGTTGTAAATAAGATTCGAGGAACTTTTGAATGTGTATCTGTTAAAGCACCAGGATTTGGAGATCGTCGCAAATCAATGTTAGAAGATATTGCTGTGTTAACTGGTGGAACAGTAGTTACTGAAGAGAAAGGTTTACAATTAGAAAATACAACTCTTGATATGTTAGGGCAAGCAAGAAATATAACTATCACTAAAGATGATACTACTATTGTTGACGGAGCTGGAGATGAGACTAATATTAAGCAGCGTGTAGATCAGATTCGTCGTCAAATTGAAAATACAAGTTCTGATTTTGATAGAGAAAAATTAGAAGAAAGATTAGCTAAATTAGCTGGTGGAGTTGCAGTAATTAAGGTTGGTGCTGCTACTGAAACTGAGTTAAAAGAGAAGAAGTTACGCATGGAGGATGCATTAAATGCTACTCGTGCTGCAGTTGAAGAAGGAATAGTTTCTGGAGGTGGAACATTATTAATTGATATTCTACCTGCATTAGAAGATTTAGACTTAGAAGGAGATGAAGCTACAGGTGCAGATATTGTTCGTCGTGCATTGGAAGCTCCAATCAGATTAATTGCTGATAATTCTGGGTATGAAGGTTCTGTAATTGTAGAAAAAGCTAAGTCTAAAGATTTAGGTATTGGTTTTGATGCCTATAATGGTGAGTTTGTAAATATGATTGAAAGTGGAATTGTAGATCCAGCTAAGGTAGCTCGTTCTGCTATTCAGAATGCTGCTAGTGCTGCTGCAATGTTATTGACTACTGAAACTTTAGTAGCAAGTGATGATGAAGATGATGATGGTGGAGCTCCTGCTGGTGGCGGAATGCCAGGCGGTATGGGTGGAATGGGCGGTGGAATGCCAGGAATGATGTAATTCATTCGTCCAAATAATTAATAGATTTTTAAAGACTCCTCTTGAGTTTTTCAAGGGGAGTCTTTTTGTTTTTATTAACAGAAAGACTTGATTAACTTGACAATGATTAAGATCTAATTTATACTACCAATAGAACTAAATAATATTATCAAAAAATCGCGTATAATTTCAAGAATAAGGCTTGATAGTTTCTACCGGCTAGCCGAAAACTGGCCGACTACGGGGTAGCATGATAACTATATATATTTCTATCTTTCCAAATTATAGTTACTATCCCAAATTATAATTTGGGATTTTTTTATTTATGAATATTTTTATCTATAGTTCGAATTATAATAATTGCTAGGAGGGAATTAAATGGTTAGAAAAAATGAAGAAGAATTAGTTATAGTTTTAGATTTTGGAGGACAATATAGTCAATTGATTGCTAGAAGGGTAAGAGAGCATAATGTTTATTCTGAGTTATTACCATATAGTACTTCAATTAAAAAGATTAAGGAATTAGATCCACAGGGAATTATTCTTTCCGGTGGCCCAGCTAGTGTATATAGTGAGGATGCTCCTTATGTTGATCAAGAAATATTTGATTTAGGAGTTCCTGTTTTAGGCATTTGTTATGGGATGCAGCTAATGAGTCACTTATTATCAGAAGGTCAGGTTGAATCTGCTGATCATAGAGAATATGGTAAAGCAGAATTAATTATAGATCAAGAGGAGAAATTGTTAGCTGGATTAGGAAGTGCTATAGAATGTTGGATGAGTCATGGAGATCGAGTAACTAAACTGCCAAAAGGATTTAGTGTGATTGGACATACTGATAATTCTCCAGTAGCAGCTATTGGTAATCTTGAACGTAACCTTTATGGAGTTCAGTTTCATCCTGAAGTAGTACATACACCTCGTGGTAATGAGATAATTAAAAACTTTTTATTTCAAGTCTGTGATTGTGTTGGCAATTGGACAACCACTAATTTTATAGAAGATCAGATATTACAGATAAAGAATGAAGTAGGGGATGCAGAGGTAATCTGTGGTTTATCTGGAGGGGTTGATTCTTCAGTAGCTGCTACTTTAGTTGATCAAGCTATTGGTGAACAGTTGACATGTATCTTTGTTGATCATGGATTATTAAGAAAAGGAGAAGCTCAAGAGGTACAAGAAACTTTTGGTGAAGAATTTGATATGAACTTAGTATATGTTGATGCTAAAGATAGATTCTTTAACAAATTAGTTGGAGTAGCTGATCCTGAAGAAAAGAGAAAGGTAATTGGTAATGAATTTATTAAGGTGTTTGAAGAAGAAGCTCAACGTTTAGGAAATGCTAAATACTTAGTTCAAGGGACAATTTATTCTGATGTGATTGAAAGTGGAGGAACAGATGATTCAGCTACAATTAAGAGCCATCATAATGTAGGTGGTCTGCCAGAAGATATGGAATTTGAATTAATTGAACCGTTGCATAATATCTTTAAAGATGAAGTTAGAGAAGTAGGAGAGGAATTAGGGTTACCAGAAGAGATTGTTTGGCGTCAACCTTTTCCTGGTCCTGGTTTAGGTATTAGAGTTTTAAGAGAAGTGTCTGTAGAGAAAGTAGAAGTCTTACAAGAAGCTGATGCAATTTTACGGGAAGAGATTAAAAAGGCTGATTTGGATCGAGAAATTTGGCAGTATTTTGCAGTTTTACCGTCAATGCGTAGTGTAGGTGTTATGGGTGATGGAAGAACCTATAGTTATACTATTGGTTTAAGAGCAGTCAAGAGTAAAGATGCGATGACGGCTGACTGGGCAAGAATTCCTCATGAAGTATTAGCAGAAATATCAACTAGAATAACTAATGAAGTTGAGGAAGTAAATAGAGTGGTTTACGATATAACTTCTAAACCTCCAGCAACCATTGAATGGGAGTAAACACGAACATTATCAATGATAAAGTTTAAAATATTAGGATATACATTGACGTTTCAGAGGAATAATGCTATAATATACGTATAATCACAATATAATAAAAATATGATCAATGAATTAGGAGGAGAATTATTTTATGGAAAGTAAAAAACAAGATCTAGATACTGGAGGTTTTTTAGAAAGATTTTTTAAGTTAAAGGAAAATAATACTACAGTTAAGACTGAAATTTTAGCAGGATTAACGACATTTATGACTATGGCTTATATTATTATTGTGAATCCACTTATCCTTAAAGATGCCGGAATGCCTTTTGAGGCTGTAATGGCTGCTACAGTTATTTCTGCGGCATTTGCTACTTTGATTATGGGGTTATATGCTAATTATCCATTTGCGTTAGCACCAGGTATGGGATTAAATGCTTTCTTTGCTTACACAGTAGTATTGGGAATGGGTTTAAGTTGGCAAGCGGCCCTGGCTGCTGTCTTTATTTCTGGTATTTTCTTTATTGCAATTACTATTACCGGGATTAGAACTGCTATAGTTAATGCTATTCCTATTTCTTTAAAGAAGGCAGTTAGTGCTGGTATTGGGTTATTTATAGCCTTAATTGGTTTAAAAAATGCTAATATTATTGTTTCTAATGAAGCAACTTTAATTGGTTTAACTGAAAAATTAGCTGCTCCAGATACACTTCTAGCTCTGATTGGATTAGCCATTATTGGTATTTTAATGGCAAGGAGAATTAAAGGAGCTATTTTAATTGGTATTATAATTACTACTATAATTGGAATTCCAATGGGAATTGTAGAGATTAAAGAAGGTTTTTCTCCATTTGATTTACATATTAATCTAGAAACTTTTGGTGCTTTTAAAAAGGGACTGCCAGAATTAAAGAATTTCGGTATTCTAAATGTAATCCTAGCTTTTACATTTGTTGACTTATTTGATACTATTGGTACTTTAGTAGGAACTGGCGCTCGGGCAGGCATGTTAGATGAAGATGGTAATTTACCTCGAGTTGGTAAAGCATTAATGGCTGATTCATTAGGAACTACTTTTGGTTCGATTTTAGGAACTAGTACAGTAACTACTTATGTTGAAAGTACTGCTGGTATAATGGAGGGTGGGAGAACAGGATTAACTGCTGTGACGGTGGCAATTCTTTTTCTAGCTTCATTAATAATTTCTCCATTAGTATTGTTAGTACCGTCTGCAGCTACTGCTCCTGCTTTAATTATTGTTGGAGTATTAATGATGGGAGCTATTACTGATATAGATTTTGATGATTTTACTGAAGCATTTCCTGCTTTCATGACAATTATTATGATGCCTTTCGCTTTCAGTATCGCTGAAGGAATTGCTGCTGGAATTATTATTTACCCGATTGTTAAATTAATTGCAGGTAAATCTGATGAAATTCACCCAGTAATCTATATATTAGCATTATTATTTTTAGCACGATATATATATATGTAAATAAAGTATATAAAAAAATCACCACGATATCGGAGGCCACTGAAAAAGTGGCCTCTTTTCATTTGAAAAAGGATTTTTTGTTTATAATAGGAGCATATAATTTTCTTCCATATAATGACTATATTAGCAAAATGTATTTGACAGTAACTGGAATATAGTGTATAATTAAATTGCCCACTCCGAAGGGTAGGGGGTTAATTGTGAAAAGGATGTTTTTCACAATTAATTGAAGGAAATATATTATCTCCAATTATTCTACTTAATCTTCTAAATTTATTTTAAATTTAGGAAGGAGGGATATATTTAATTATGTAATGAAGAGTAGTATAAGGCAAATTGCTTAAATAGTCATATGAAACTTTAGGGGGGTTAGTATTAATGTTAAAAAGTTTGGATAGAAGGGTTATTTTATTAGTAATGATGTTTACTTTAGTGGCTTTGGTTAGTAATGTAGCAGCTGCTGAAGATTTGGCAATGTATGTTAAGGTATTGGAGACTAATGATGACTTAGCAACTGCTACTGCTAACTTTGAAAAAGCTATGACAAACAGTAGCTATAAAATAGTAGGAAAATGGGATATGAAATCTTCAAGTAAAGATGGTTTCCAACAAAAAGCACGTACATATGTTATAAATGCTCCCGAATATACAGATTTAATTGCAAAACAAGCGCCAGCTTCTAGTATGCCAGCAGCAGTGTTAAAGGTAAATGTATACGAAGCTAAAGGAAAAGTTAATATTAATCTTGTTAATCCTGAGACTACAGCAAGAGTTTTCTTAGGTGAACCAGCAGAAATTGAAAATAAAGAAGCTTTAGTAAAGAAAGCAGTTGAAGTTAAGGATAACTTAATTAATATTATTAAAGGAGTTAATGGGAAAGTAGCTATAGAAAAGATTGGTCCTATTAGAGATGGTGATGATTTAGATGGATATAATGGTGATGGAATGGCTAAAGCAATGACTAAGTGGAGAAACTTTAAAGAGAGTTTACATGCTAATAAAGAGATAGCAATTGATGGTGACGCAGCAGCAGCCTTTAATAAAGCGTGTAAGGAGTTAGAGGCTAATATCAAGAACAATGGTTTAAACTGGAGATTAATATGTAGTATTGATATTGGAGAAAATGCTAGATTTTATGGAATCACTCAACCAGGAACCGAGGTAGAAGCTATAGAGATTGATTCTATGTCAAGAGCAAAATCAGATAAGAATAAGTTTCCAGGTATTGATCATGCAGGAGCATTTCCTATTCCAGTTTTAGTTTATCAAGATGGTGACATTATTAAAGTTTCTCAGTTTGGTCAAATGTGGAGAATGGAGTTATACTTCTGGGATGCAGGTTATGGTGCTTTCACTTCTCATATGGATATGCCAGGAAATATCTATGATGATGTTGAGAAAATAATTAATGGTGAAGCTTAATATTTAAGAATAAATTTATTAAAAGTATAGTTAATTTATGAAGTTAATAGATAGATTTAAGGGGTAGCACATTATGTGTTACCCCTTAATGATATTATATGGAATAAATTATATTGATTATCTTCTTCATAAATTACAAGGGATTTACTGTTAAATCGTGAAATAATTATATAACTAGAGGAAGTATATTTTTGAGAGGGGGAGTATTTTGTCTTCAAAAAAAGTAATCAATTTAATTGAAGAGAAGGTTAAAGAAAAGGTGGTTAATAATTCTTTAAAATGTGTAGTAGCACAAAAAATTGCTAAGGATTTAGGGGTTACAAATAAAGAAGTAGGGAAAGTTATTAACCAATTGAATATTAAATTAATAGATTGTCAATTAGGCTGTTTTTAGTAATATATTAAATGTAGATAGGTGAGTTTGGTTATCTTGAATTTTAAGGTTTTATTAAGTATTATTTAGATAGAAGGGAGTTTTGTTATGGATTTTTTTAATTTAATTACTTCTATAGAAGCACATAAGATTATTCAAAAGAAGATTGGTATTTATAAAGCAAAAGAGAATATAGATGTTACTGAAAGTTTGAATCGTGTACTTGCTGAAGATGTTATGGCTCCCGAAGATTTGCCTGCATTTACTAAGTCGATTATGGATGGTTATGCTCTTCAGGGTCAAGATACATTTGGTGTTAGTGAAGAGAAACCACAGTCTTTAGAGCTAATTGGAAAAGTAGAGATGGGGAAGGAGCCAACTGTTACGATAGAAAGTGGACAGGCTGCTAATATCTCAACTGGAGGGATGATGCCCTCAGGAGCCAATGCAGTGATAATGGTAGAAGATACTGAACTTAAAGATAATCGGGTTAAAATTTACAGTTCTGTTTCACCTGGTGAGAATATCATATATAAGGGCAGTGATATTGAAGCAGGTCAGAGAGTATTACCTAAAAATCATCAATTACGCTCGCAAGATATAGGTGCTTTAGCTGGATTAGGTATTAAGCAAGTAGAAGTATATAAAAAGCTAAAAGTGGGGATTATCTCTACTGGCGATGAATTGATTAGATTAGATGAAAAACTAAAGTTGGGACAGACCAGAGACATTAATACTTATTCTTTGAGTTCATTGATTGAACAAATTGGTGCTGTTCCGGTTACAACCAGAATTATTAAAGATGATTATCAAAGTCTTAAAGCGGCTATCGAAAAGTTGAGAAATGAAGTGGATTTTATACTTATTTCTGGTGGAAGTTCAGTTGGAACTAGGGATGTAACTTATGAAGTTTTAGATGAATTAGGTAGCAATGGAGTATTAATTCATGGGGTGGCTGTTAAACCTGGGAAACCTACGATTTTTACTATGCTAGAGGATACTCCAATTTATGGTTTACCAGGACATCCTGTTTCAGTTATGGTTATCTTTAAGAAATTTGTAGCACCATATATTGAAGAAGGTCTGGGGATTATAGATGATAAAATTAAAGTTAAGGCCAAATTCAATCAAAACCTTAGTTCAGCTCCAGGAAGAGAAGATTATTTGCGAGTTAAATTAAAGGAGAAGGATGGTAATTTATTAGCTATTCCAGTTCGTGGTGGATCGAGTTTGATAATGACTATGGTAGAAGCGGATGGATTAGTGAAAATACCTTTATCCCGTGAAGGATTATCAGTAGGTGAAGTTGTAGAAGTAGAGTTATTTAAGTGATTGTCCAAAAGAGGTGAGAGGCTAATATGCAGAAAAGAAATATTTATTTAGATAAGATTCCTTTAGATGAAGCTTTGGAAAAAGTTTTAGATAATTTTGATAATAATTATCAGATGTCAGAAACTATAACAGAGGTGATACCTGTAGAAGAAGCTTTAGGCAGAGTTAATGCTAAGGCTGTTTTTGCTCAAAACGCTTCTCCTCATTATTATGCCTCAGCTATGGATGGAGTAGCTGTTGATGTCGAGGTTACCTTTGGAGTCAGTGATAGAAACTCTAAGGAATTAATTATTGGGGAAGATGCTTTTTTTGTAGATACTGGTGATCCTATTCCAAAGGAATGTAATGGAGTTATTATGATTGAAGATGTAAATCAAATTAACGCATCTACTATAGAGATTACCAAAGCGGCTACTCCGTGGCAGCATGTTAGAAATATAGGTGAAGATATTATTGCTTCTGAATTAATATTATCAGCTAATACTCAGATAGATCCAGCTGAGATTGGTGGACTTTTAGGAGCAGGGATAACTGAAATAGAAGTCAAAAAGCAGCCAGAAGTAGCTATTTTGCCAACAGGTTCTGAGTTAATAGAGCCTGGCAGTCAATTAAAGTCTGGTAAGATTATTGAATACAATTCTAGAGTGATAGCTAATCAAATTAGAAAATGGGGCGGAAAGCCTATTAGAATTGATAAAGTAAAGGATGACTTTAATTTAATTAGAGAAGAGGTTAAATATTTAAGTCAAAAGTATGATTTAGTCTTAATTATTGCTGGTTCTTCAGCTGGAAGTGAAGATTATACTTCACGTATAATTGAAGATTTAGGTGAGTTGCTCTTTCATGGGGTAGCCATTAAACCTGGTAAGCCGTTAATGACAGGAATAGTTGATGAAAAAATAGTTGTAGGAATTCCAGGATATCCAGTTTCTGCTTATTTAGGTTCTTTATTATTTGTTAAACCATTAGTCAACAAATTTTTAGGTCTTCCTGTTAATCAACCGTTGACAATAGAGGCAGAATTAACACAAAATTTAGTTTCTAAATTAGGACAAGAAGAATTTATAAGAGTAAAATTAACGGAAATAAATGAAGTATTAAAAGCAGTTCCTCTTTCAAGAGGAGCTGGAGTGATTAATTCAGTTATGAAGTCTGATGGATTTATTAGAGTACCGGTTTTAAGTCAGGGATTGAGGAAGAATACAAATGTAAATGTAGAAATAAAAGGAGAAGTAGATTATAAGAAAAATTTATTGTTGACTGGTGAGAAAGGGATTGTTTTTGATCTATTAAAAGATCAGGCTAAATTATCACAAGATAAGTTAGAACTTCATCTTAAACAATTAGATAATAGTTCCAGTCTAGATGCTTTAAAAGAGCAGTCAACTAATCTGTCTATTTTTAAATCAATTTGTGATAAGGAGGGGAAGAATAGAGAAATAATCACAAATGAAATACAACAAATTATAATTATTAATTTAATAAAAGCTAACTTAGGATTAGCTTTTAAAACTAATAATGGCGAAAGGTTTAATTCTTTAGAAGATTTAGTTCAAGATAATATATTATTTATAAATAGGCCAAAAGAGACGATAGAGAGGGAATTATTCGACAATAAATTGCAAAAAATAAATATCAATGATAAACTTATAGATGGATACAAAAGAACAGAGAATACTGGATTAGGTGTTGCTAATTTAATTAAAGAAGAAATGGTAGACGTAGGAATCGTTAGCCAAGGAGTAGCTAATTTATTTGGTTTAGGTTTTATTCCTTTAGGCAGAGCAAATATAGATTTAGTAATAACTGAGTTTGAATTTAAAACAGATAAGTTCCAATTATTATTAGAAGTAATTAAATCTACAGAGTTTAAAGATAGACTAACAGTAATAGCTGGTTATGATATTGAAAAAACAGGTGAAATTATATATAGGAAGTAGGTGCTGACTAATGCAAGATAAATATAAAAGAAAGATAAATTATCTACGAGTATCAGTTACCGATCGTTGTAATTTACGTTGTTTCTATTGTATGCCTGAAGGCGGAATAGACTTAAAGAACCATAAAGAAATTTTACGGTATGAGGAATTATATAAAATAATTAAGTCAGCTAATGAATTGGGAGTGAAGAAAGTTAGACTAACAGGAGGAGAACCATTAGTAAGAAAAGGATTGGTAAATTTCATTAGAGAAATTAAGGGATTAGGCATAGAGGATTTGTCTTTAACTACTAATGGGGTTCTATTGGCTAAGTATGCTGAAGATTTAGTAAAGGCTGGATTAGATAGAGTTAATATTAGTTTAGACACTTTAAAGGATGAGAAATTTAATGAGATAAGTCGTTCTAGTTCAGAACTATCCCAAGTGCTTTTGGGTATTGAGGAAGCACAGAGGGTAGGTCTAACTCCATTAAAATTAAATGTAGTACCAATTAAAGGAATTAATGATAATGAAATAGAGGATTTTGCTAAATTAACGTTAGATAATCAATTAATAGTTAGATTTATAGAATTAATGCCCTTAGGGGAAAGTTATAATTGGGCAGAAGAAAAATATATCTCTATTTCTGATATTAAAGAAAGATTAATTAAGTTAGATAATTTAATTTCGACTAGTGAAATCAAGGGGAATGGTCCAGCTAAGTATTATCAATTCCCTAATGCTAAAGGGAAGATTGGATTTATTAGTCCGATTTCAGATCATTATTGTAGTGAATGTAATAGAATTAGATTAACAGCAGATGGTTTTTTAAAACCTTGTTTACATTCTGATAATGAGCTTAATATTAAAAAAGAATTGCGAAATGGGGTAACACAAAAGGAATTAAAAGATATAATTAGAGATGCTATATTTGCTAAACCTGAAAAAGGATTAGGAATTAATGCAGATGATGATTTTGATCTTAATCAAAGACAGATGTCACAGATAGGAGGATAATATATGGGTAAAGAAAAAGCAGAGTTTACTCATTTTAATGAATCTGGTAGAGCCAGAATGGTAGATGTAAGTAATAAGGTATCAACAGAGAGAAAAGCTGTTGCTGAAGGGAAAGTCTATACATCTTCGACAACTATTAATAGAATTCAACAAGCAAAGATTAAAAAGGGTGATGTGTTAGGAGTAGCTCAGATTGCTGGGATTATGAATGCTAAAAAAACCAGTGAGATTATTCCTATGTGTCATCCTTTAAATATAACTGGAGTTGATTTGGATTTTGAGGTTAATGAAGACAATAATTATATTCGAATCATAGCTGAGGTTAAAATTAACTCTCAAACAGGAGTAGAAATGGAGGCTTTAACGGCAGTTTCTACAGCAGCTTTAACTATTTATGATATGTGTAAGTCAGTAGATAAAGCTATGGAAATCCAAGAGATTCGATTACTTAAAAAATCTGGTGGACAAAGTGGTGACTTTGTAAGAGAGATTGAAAAATAAGGAGTGAGGATGATGGCAAAAGTTTTTGCGATTTCTATTAGTGAAAATAAAGGTGAACAGAAAAATAATGTAGATTCAGCTATTTTAAAAGAGGAACACGGAATAGTAGGAGATGCTCATGCTGGAGATTGGCATCGCCAAGTTAGTCTTTTAGCTCAAGAAAGTATAGACAAGATGCTTGAAAAAGGGTTAGATGTTAGTGCTGGAGATTTTGCAGAGAATATTACCACTAAAGGAATAGATTTATTGGCACTGAAACTGGGTAGTCAGATAAGAATAGGTGATAGAGTAGTTTTAGAGATTACTCAACACGGTAAGGAGTGTCATGATCGTTGTGCTATTTATCATCAGGCTGGGGACTGTGTAATGCCTAAAGAAGGAATTTTTGCGAAGGTAATTAAAGGTGGTAAAATAGAGCCTGGTGACTCAATTGAGGTGATACAAAATGATTAAGGTAGGAGTAATTACTGCTAGTGATAAAGGTTCTAAAGGAGAAAGAGAAGATAAAAGTGGTCAGGTGATTCAAGATATGGTAGCAGAGATAGATGGTAAAGTAGTTAGTTATCAAATTGTACCTGATGAAAAAGAGTTATTAAAATGCAAGATGTTAGAAATGATGACTCAAGAAGGTGTTGAACTACTCTTGACTACTGGTGGCACAGGACTTGGACCTAGGGATGTAACTCCAGATGCTACATTGGAGTTAATTGATAAAGAGGTACCTGGTATAGCTGAGGCAATGCGGATGGAAAGTTTAAAAGTTACAAACAGAGCGATGTTATCTAGGGCTATAGCTGGAATAGCTGATAAAACTTTAATTATTAATCTTCCAGGTAGTCCCAAAGCTGTTAATGAATGTTTAGAGGTTGTCTTATCAGCTTTACCCCATGCTATTGATTTAATTCGAGATGAGGTAGAAGATTGTGCGCGATAATTTACTTCTATATACTTTAATGCTTTAAAGTGTTGACATTCTTTTATAAAATCCGTTATAATGTAGATAAAGAATTATATTTTAGGGGGGATTTATGTGAATTCACATTTAAAGGATGAATTTACTGATCAGCTATTTACAGCCATTTTAGCTTTAGACACAATAGAAGAGGCTTATAAATTCTTCGAAGATATATTTACAGTTAATGAGATTAAAGCATTAGGACAGAGATTAGAAGTAGCTAAAATGTTAAATCAAGGTGCTACTTATGATAAAATTGCTGACATGACAGGAGCTAGTACGGCTACTATAAGTAGAGTAAAGAGATGTTTGAATTATGGCCCAGGAGGTTATAAATTGATTTTAGATAGGCTAGATAAAACTGAGTAGGATTGATAAATTTCTCCCTAATTAACCATACTAAAGAATGATTTAGTAGCTTGATATAGGGAGGTTTTTTTATGCAAATAGTTCAGGCCACCTTCCAGTCAGAAGAAGGAAAAGAAGCAGTCAAACTATTAAATAATTTAGGTATAGATATTGAAGATTACAAATTAATTTCGTCGGAAACTGGTGATTTACTAATCATAAGTTTGTTATATGGGAATGCTGATACAGTCTTAGATAATCTTACTGAAAAATTTAACTTTGATGAAAATGAGGATAGAAGTATGATTATCTTCACACCAGATACAGTAATTCCTAGAAATAAAGCAAAAGAAAAAGAGTCTTCTTTTAAGGCTAATCGAGAATCTTTAGTGACATATGCTCAAAACAATTCAACAGTAAATGATCATTTTATTTTTTTAGCAATAATGGCAGCAATAATAGCTTCATTAGGTTTGATTTTAAATAATATCCCTGTCATTGTAGGTTCGATGATTATTGCGCCAGTCTTTGGACCGATTGTGGCTATTTCTATGGGGATTGTATTAGGTAATTTTAAATTAATAGTTAAAGGAATAATATCGGAATCAACGGTACTCTTAATAGCAGTAGTGGTCGGACTTATAATGGGAAGTATAGTACCTAATGTAGCTATTAACTCGGCATTAAAAGGCAGAATGTTTCCAACAGTAGCTGATCTCTTGGTTGCTTTAGCAGCAGGTAGTGCAGGTGCTTACTCCTTAATTTCAGGAGTTAGGGCTCAGATTGTTGGGGTGGTAATTGCAGCAGCTTTAATTCCAGTAATGTGTACTATGGGAATTGGGATTTCGCTAGGGAATTTGACCATGGTAGGAGGTGCTACTTTACTTTTAGTTGGTAATTATTTAGCTTTAATTCTTGCTATCATGGGGATTTTTTATTTTAAAGGGTTGAAACCACAGATATGGTATGAATTTAAAGCCCAAAAATTAATTAAAAAGAGCTTAATAATAATTATAGTGGTAACTATTATTTTAAGCTTGCCGCTATCTTGGATGACTTATCAACGTATGATTAAGGAACAACCTGAAGATATTGTACGCAAAGTATATAGAGAAAGCTTTGGTGATGAATTAGAAACGAATTTGTTAGAAATAGGAGTTCAGGGTAAGACAGTAGAGTTATTTATTTATACCCCTAAAGGGACAGATGAGTACTTTTTTAGATTAATAGAGAAGAGGGTTAAGAAGAGGTTAGGTTCAGATTATAGAGTCATTTTTGAAGTTATTCCAACTAAACGATTTCAACTTCCTTTAGACTCTTTATAAAGTTTCTTGACAAGTAATCTAAGTTCTGGTAAAATCATGAATACACATAAACCTAGTGGCTTAGTTGGAATTAAAATTAGGAGGGTATAATCATGAAAAAAGTAGAAGATATAACAGAATTAATAGGTGATACTCCGATAGTAAAGTTGAATAGAATTGTACCGGAAAATAGTGCTGATATTTATGTAAAATTAGAATCTTTTAACCCAGGAGGAAGTATTAAAGATAGAATAGGTTTAAGTATGATTGAATCTGCAGAAGCATCTGGCAAATTAAATTCTGGCGGGACTATTGTGGAACCGACTAGCGGTAATACAGGTATAGGGCTTGCTTTGGCTGGAAATGCAAAAGGATATAATGTTATTTTAACTATGCCTGAGTCAATGAGTCAAGAACGCAGAAACTTACTTAGTGCTTATGGAGCTAAATTGGTGTTAACTCCTGGGTCTGAAGGAATGCCTGGAGCTATTCGAAAAGCAGAAGAATTAGTAGCAGAACATGATGAATACTTTATGCCACAACAATTTAATAATTCTGCTAATCCTGAAATTCATCGTAATAATACTGCTCAAGAAATTTTGGAAGCTATGGATAGAGATATTGATGCATTTGTAGCTGGAGTAGGTACTGGAGGAACAATAACAGGAGTAGGAGAAGTATTAAAAGAAGAATTAGAAGATATTAAAGTTTATGCAGTAGAACCTAAGACATCTGCAGTTATTGCTGGTGAAGACCCTGGTCCTCATGGAATTCAAGGGATTGGTGCTGGATTTATTCCAGATGTGTTAAATACTAATCTTATAGATGATGCTATGAAGATAACTGATGAGGAAGCAAAGAAGACAGCTCGAAGTTTAGCCCAAAAGGAAGGGGTTTTAGCCGGTATTTCTTCTGGAGCAGCTGTGGCTGCAGCTTTAAAAGTAGCAGATGAATTGGATAGTAAGCAGAAGGTAGTAGTTATTGCTCCAGATACAGGTGAAAGATATTTAAGCACTGATCTTTTTTAAAGAAGAATAATTTATAATCAAATTTTGCAAATGATTCTTGACAAAACTTTTAGGCCATGATATTATGTTAGTAACTTAATAATAGACTCTTATCAAGAGAGGTGGAGGGACTGGCCCGATGAAGCCCGGCAACCGGTAGTATAAGTTCGCAATACTATAGCGGTGCCAAATCCTGCAGCAAAAATGCTGGAAGATGAGAAGAGTGGTTAGAATAATCAACCTCTTCTCTTTGAGAAGAGGTTTTTTTAATTCAGAGAATATTATTTTAAATAGTAGTGAAATGAGAAAGGTGATAATGATGATTAAGATTAAAGGTTTGAGTAAAGTATATAGTAGTGAAGAAGGGCAAGTAGTTGCATTAAAGAATGTTAATTTTGAAATTAAGTCAGGAGATATTTTTGGAATTATCGGTCCTAGTGGAGCTGGGAAAAGCAGTTTCATTAGATGCTTGAATTTATTAGAAGAACCTACAGAAGGTCAAGTGATTGTAAATGGTCAAGATTTAACAAAATTAAATACTAAAGAATTGCGACAAGCTAGGAAAAAGATTGGTATGATATTTCAAGGTTTTAATCTTTTGCAGAGTAGGACAGTTGCAGATAATGTGGCTTTTCCATTAGAATTAGCAGGTGTTAGTAAGTCAGATATTAAAAATAAAGTTAATGAATTATTAGATTTAGTAGGGTTAGCTGATAAAGCTAATAATTATCCTGCACAGTTAAGTGGAGGTCAACAACAGAGAGTGGGAGTAGCTAGGGCTTTAGCCAACGAACCTAAATTATTATTATGTGATGAGGCAACTTCATCATTAGATCCTGAGACTACAGATTCTATTTTAGATTTATTAAAAGATATTAATGAAAAGTTAGGAATTACTATTGTATTAATCACTCATGAAATGGAAGTTATAAAGCAGATTTGTGATAGGGTTGCAGTTTTAGAAAAAGGTTATATTATTGAAGAGGGGGAGACTATTCAAGTCTTCACTGATCCTAAGCATGAAACTACAAAACGATTTGTGCAGAGTGTAATTAATGCTGATATTCCTGAAGAGTTTTATCAAAGAAGTAGTGTGTTAGAATCAAAATCAGGTAAGCTAATCAAAGTTTCTTTTGTTGGTGAGGTAGTAAAAGAGCCTACTTTTTCTACAATTATTAAAGAATTTGACATAGATGCTAATATTCTATATGGAAATATTGATAAAATTCAAGAGACTTCTTTTGGCATTCTCTTAATCGAATTAACAGGAAATAATTTTCAAATAAAGCAAGCGGTTAATTATTTACATGAAGAAGGTTTACAAGTGGAGGTGGTTAGAAGTGATGAGTCTGTTAGAGCAATTAGCTAGTAATTTAGATTTGTTGTGGGGAGGGTTGCAGGAAACATTATATATGGTTATAGTTTCTATGACTATTGCCAGTATTTTTGGAATGCCTCTAGGGGTTAGTGTAGTTGTTACAGAACCAGATAATATTTTAGAGAATAAGAAAATTAATTTTGTTTTAGGTTCAATTATAAATATTGCCCGTTCGATTCCATTTATTATTTTAATGGTAGCTATTATTCCTTTTACTAGACTCGTAGTAGGAACTTCTATCGGAACTACCGCCGCTATTGTACCTTTAGCAGTAGCAGCTATACCGTTTATAGGGCGAATTGTGGAAAATGCTTTAAAAGAAGTCGATTCAGGAGTAATAGAGGCTGCAGAATCTATGGGAGCTACTCCTTGGGAGATTATTAGTAAGGTTTTAATCCCAGAAGCTTTACCTTCATTAATTTTAGGCTTAACTTTGGCGGTTATTAGTTTAATCGGTTACTCAGCAATTGTAGGAGCAATTGGTGGTGGTGGATTAGGAGATATAGCCGTTAGATATGGTTACCAGCGTTTTCAAGGAGATATTATGTTACAGACAGTAGTTATCTTAGTTGTTTTAGTCCAGTTAATTCAATCAACTGGAAACTTATTAGCAGGAAGGTTAGATAAGTCAGCTTAACAAACTGATTAATTTAAAATATCTAATTTCAAATATATAAATTAAAATAATTAAGTAATGAGGAGTGAGTATTAATGTTTAGGAATAAGAAATTTTTAATTTCAATTGTATTATTAGTTGTAGTTGGTTTGGCAGCAGGTTGTGGTGGTAATCAAGGTGCGCAAAAAGAAGTAGGAGCAGAGAAGACAACATTAACTGTGGGAGCAACTCCAGTACCTCATACTGAAATATTAGAAAAAATTAAACCAATATTAGCTAAGGAAGGTATTGAATTAGAAATAAAAGAATTTACTGATTATGTAACACCTAATATTGCTTTAGCTGACGGTAGTATAGATGCTAATTTCTTTCAACATGTACCTTATCTAAATGATTTTAAAGAAGAAAGAGATTTAGATCTTACTTATATAGCTAAGGTTCATATTGAACCAATGGGACTTTATTCAAAAAAGATTAGTTCTTTAGATGAGATTGAAGATGGAGCAACTATTGCTTTACCTAATGATGTTACTAATGAAGGTCGTTCGTTACTCTTATTAGCTGAACATGGCTTAATAAAGTTAGATAAGGATGCTGGTTTAAAGGCAACTCCAGTGGATATTGTGGAAAATCCTAAGAACTTAAAGTTTGAAGAAATAGCAGCTGCTCAATTGCCACGAGTATTACCTGATGTAACAGCAGCTGTAATCAATACTAACTACGCTTTAGAAGCTGATTTAGTACCTACTAAAGATGCAATTATTATGGAGGGTAGTGAGTCACCATATGCTAATGTATTAGCAGTTAAAATGGAAGATAAAGATAATGAAGCACTAAATAAATTGGCTGATGCCTTAACTTCTAAACCAGTTAAGAAGTTCATTCAAGAGAAATATAAAGGATCTATTGTTGCAACTTTTTAGAATTATTTAGCCCCTCTTCTTAATAGAAGAGGGGTTTCTTATTTAAATGAAGCTATATTTTTTTAAGTTGTGGATAATATGTTAATAGTAGTAAAAATCTATTTAAAAAATGTATTGGTTAATTTTAATGAGTATTATATAATATATTTACTGTTAAGTATATTAACAGTAAGAGTTTGAGTTAATAATTTATGTAGGAGGGTTATAATGTCTAACTATGATCTTAGTAGTGAGGAATTACAGAGATATGATAGACATATTATCTTAGATGAAATAGGTCAGGAAGGTCAACAGAAATTAAAAGAATCAAGTGTTTTAATAGTAGGGGCTGGAGGTTTAGGTTCACCAGTAGCTTACTATTTGGCTGCTGTTGGGATAGGGTGTATTGGAATTATTGATTTTGATGAGATAGAGCTTAGTAATTTACAAAGACAAATTCTACATAGCACTAGTAATATAGGTAGTTTTAAAGTTGATTCAGCTGAGAAGAGTTTAAAAGCTTTAAATCCCAATTTAGATATTATTACTTATCAGGCTTCTTTAAAGACAGATAATGTAGAAGATTTAGTTATGAGATATGATATTGTGATTAATTGTGTTGATAATTTTGCAAGTAGATATTTAATAAATGATGCGTGTGTATCGAATAATATTCCATTAATAGAGGCAGGAGTTTTGGGGTTTGAAGGACAAGTTATGGTGATTATTCCTGGGAAGGGGCCATGTTATCGTTGTATTTTCCCTGAATCTTCTAAACAAGGTAGGATTTCTGCGGATAAGGAGATAGGGGTATTGGGAGCAGTTGCTGGTACTATTGGTACTTTACAAGCTACAGAGGCTATAAAATACTTGTTGGGTATTGGTGAGCTTCTGTTCAGTAAATTATTAATATATGATGCTCTACATGCTTCGTTTAGAAAAGTAGAACTTAAAGCTAATCCGAGATGTCCTATTTGTGGTGATGATTCTAGTATTACTGAATTAAATAATTAATTAATAAACTTAAAATTAAAAACATTACCTAGTTAAGCAGATTATGATTAATCATAATCTGCTTTTTTTATTCACAATTTAATCTCTCCTGCATAAGTATAATAGAGGATACCATCTTATCATATATTGGCGCATTTAGACATAATGATATAAGGGAATTATTATAATACTTATAAGTGGCTTGTTATAAGTGTCAAAAATGTAAAGGAGGTATAAATGTGGATCATTTAGATAAGTTAGAAACTAAAAGTATTCATATTCTACGAGAGGCATACAGTGAATTTAAAAATTTATGTATGTTATGGTCTATTGGTAAGGATAGTACGGTTTTATTGTGGCTAGCTAGAAAAGCGTTCTTTGGTCATGTACCTATTCCATTGGTACATATAGACACTAATTATAAAATACCAGAAATGATTGAACATAGGGATCGATTAGCTAGAAAATGGGAGTTGGATATGATTTATGGTCAAAATGAAAAGGCATTAATGAAGAAGCAGACTTTTCCTGATGATAATACTACTAGATTAGATTGTTGCAGAAAATTGAAGACAGCAGGTTTGAAAAATACTTTAAATGGTAAATGGACTAGATATAGGATGAATCACAATACAGGGCAGTATGAAAGTGATGAGAACAAAGAACCTTATACTGGGGTAATCGTTGGAGTAAGAGCTGATGAGGAAGGTACTCGTTCTAAAGAAAGATACTTTTCACCGAGAGATCAAAATAATGATTGGGATATCGGTGATCAACCTCCTGAATTTTGGAAGCAATATAAAACAGATTTTGCTCCAGAAACTCATGTCAGAATCCATCCATTATTAGATTGGACGGAATTAGATATTTGGGAGTATATTAAACGGGAGAGAATACCTGTAGTTTCATTGTACTTTGATCAAGGAGATGGAACGAGATATAGGTCTTTAGGTTGCTATCCTTGTACTAAACCTGTTAAATCTACAGCTAGTACAGTAGATGAGATAGTTAAAGAATTAAAGTTTGGTAAATTTGCTAATATAGCAGAAAGAGCAGGTAGAGAACAGGACAAAGAGGATGGCGGAGGATTAGAAGAACTTCGTAAAGAGGGATATATGTAAAAATAAACAGTCAAATACATGAAAGAGAAATGATATTGTTACACCATAGCCAGCTTCGATTTTTAGGCTGACTGAGGACTAGAAGAACTTCGTAAAGAAGGCTACATGTAACAATAAGCAGTTAACAGTGTCTGTGTCAGCATCATGATTTCTGACACTGTTACCTGACACTGAATACTAAAAATAATAGAGGAGAGAGTTGCTAATGGCTAAAGTGTTAGAAAGGCAAAAGGAAGATTTAAGCATAGTGATTGCTGGTCATGTAGATCATGGGAAGAGTACAATTATTGGCAGATTATTAGCCGACACTGATTCATTACCAGAAGGTAAATTACAGCAAGTAAAGGAGACTTGTCGACGTAATTCTAAGCCATTTGAGTATGCATTTTTGTTAGATGCTTTAAAAGATGAACAGTCTCAAGGAATTACTATAGATTCAGCTAGGTGTTTTTTTGAGACTGATAAGCGGAGATATATTATTATTGATGCTCCTGGACATATTGAATTTCTGAAAAACATGGTTACAGGAGCTGCTAGAGCTGAAGCCTCTTTATTAGTCATAGATGCCGATGAAGGTGTTAGGGAGAATTCAAGACGACATGGATATATGTTATCTATGTTAGGAATTAAACAGGTTGCTGTTTTAATTAATAAGATGGATTTGGTTGGCTATAATCAACAAATATTTCAAGAAATAGTAGAAGAATATACTGAATTTTTACATCAGATAAATATAAAACCGATTTCTTTTATTCCTGTTAGTGGTATGAGAGGAGACAATATAGCAAATTTATCTAAGAGAACAAAGTGGTATCAAGGAGAGACGATATTAGAAGTTTTAGATAGCTTTAATGGCGAGAAACTTCCAGGAGATAAACCATTTAGAATGCCTATACAAGATATTTATAAATTTACCAAAGGTGGAGATGATCGACGAATTATAGCTGGAACAATAGAGTCTGGACAGATAAAGATTGGAGATGAAATTGTATTTTATCCCTCAGGGAAGAGAGGTAAAGTGAAATCAATTGAAGCATTTAATGAAGATCCTAAGGAAAGTGTTAGTGTAGGATATGCCACGGGATTTACTTTAGAAGAACAGATATATATTACAAGAGGGGAGGTAGCTACTTTAGCTGGCCAATCTAGACCTCAAGCTACTTCTAGAATTAAAGTAAATCTCTTCTGGTTAGGCAAGAACTCAATGAAAAAACAGAAAGATTATTATTTGAAATTAGGAACCACTAAAGTAAAGGCTAAAATAGAAAAAGTAGTAAGAGTGATTGATGCTTCTAAGCTAAGTCAAAATGAAGATAAGAATGAAATAGAAAGACATGATGTGGCTGAATGCATATTAAAATTAGAGAAAGCAATAGCTTTTGATTTAATCAATGAGATAGCTGAAACCAGTAGGTTTGTTATAATAGATAATTATGAAATAGCCGGTGGAGGAATAATTCAAAATGCTTTAGAAGATGAAGAAAACTGGGTATCAGAAAATAATATAATTTGGCATGAAGGTGAAGTGACATATGAAGATAGGTGTAGGAACATTGGACAGCAGGGGTTAGTAGTTTGGTTTACGGGGCTTTCTGGGTCAGGTAAATCGACTATCGCTGTAGAAGTAGAAAAGGAATTAATTAAACAAGGTAAAGTGCTTTATAGATTAGACGGTGATAATATTAGATATGGATTAAACTCTGATCTTGGATTTATTAAAGAAGATAGAGATGAGAATATTCGCAGGATAACTGAAGTAGCAACTTTATTTAAAGATGCTGGTTTAATTACATTGGCTTCTTTTATCTCGCCATTTAAAAGTATGCGAGACTTTGCTAAGAAGAAGATAGGAGAAGAGAATTTTATAGAGATATATGTTAAAGCTAATATAGAAGTTTGTGTTAAAAGAGATCCGAAAGGGTTGTATGAGAAAGCTAAGCAAGGTGAGATAGAGAATTTTACTGGGATTTCTTCACCGTACGAAGAACCAGAGGATCCAGATGTAGTGATAGATACAGAAGAGTTAACAGTAGCAGAATCAGTAGAAAAGGTTTTAAAATTAGTTGACAGTTTACAGATAACAGTTGACAGTGAAACCCAGAAAAGACATCCGAATTAAAAGCAGAGGATATCATAGGTTTACAGCAGAAATTATTCACGTCAGGCTTTGCCTGTAAGGAGCTTTGGTTTTTAAGCTGGATGAAAAACCTGTTTAAAGAGTTTTTGAATTAAGAGAATTTGTAATTGAAGGTTTGATAGAAGACGGTATTGAATTTCAAGAGAAAATAAAAGATCAGAAGAAAGTTAATAGTGACAATAATGAATTAACTGTCAACCGTCAACTGTAAACTGATAAAAGTTGGAGGTAATTAGGAATGAGTAATAAGTTAAGAAGAGTGTTAAAGAGTATTACTTGGCGAATTACAGCGTCATTCACTACTGTTTCAATTGTATATTTTTTGACTGGTGAAATGGAGATAGCTGGTTCAGTAGCTTCGTTAGAAATAATTGCTAAGATTTTGATTTATTATTTACATGAAACGGCTTGGGATAGAGTAAAAGATAGTGAAGAAAGTATAAGTGATAAAAATATAAGTAAAAAAAGCATGAGTGATAAAAATATAGGTGAGCGGGCATGATTTTCATATATTGAAAATTATGTAATTTTATGATAGAATGATTAATAAGGCAATCTGCTTAAAAGGATGTGGAGACATATGGATATCAACCACTTGGTAAATAAAAAATTAAATTTTAGAAAACCAGCTGTTGATTTTAGTGATTTATCTGATACTATTAGATGTCAAATCCTTGAAATTAAAAATGAAAGATTAATAGTTCAATTATCAAATGACTTAGACTTAACAAGTGGTAAATTGGTTCAGATGGTTTACATAGATAATGCTCAAGGAATTTATTATTTTAATACTGAAATTGTGAGTGTAGAGATGCCTTTAATTAAATTAAAATTACCTAACAAAATTCAAAATTATCAACGAAGACAATTTGTACGGGTAGAATATCAAACAGAGATTGAATTTAGTCCAGTAAGTTATCAAGGTGAAAATTTAACTCATTTAGAAGATAAGAAAGGGCATGGACAGATGATAGATATTAGTGGTGGAGGAATTTGTTTTAAATCAGATATTAAATTATTAGAAGAATTAGTTATAGATTTGAGATTTAGATTAAACGAAAATGATTTTGAAATTTTAGGAGAAGTAGTAAGAGTACTAAAAAAGGGCGATGAGTATGAAATAGGGATTAAGTTTGATATATTAAGCAGTAAAGTAGAGGATCAAATCTCTAATTTTGTTTTGCAACAACAGATTAAAAATCGTCGGAGAAAGTTGGTAGTTAGCGAATAATTTCATATGATATAGTTCCACTCTTTAGATGCTTATTTAAGAATAGCTGAAATATTTTTTGGATATCTGGATATAATAAGACTAATTAAAATTATTATAGCAGATATAGCAGATAAAAGAGGAGTGGATAAATATGAGAATTGAATTAGCAATTAATGATCTTGCTAACGTACAAAATCAGGATACAACAGTAGATATGATTTTAAGAGATAATATGACTATTGGTAGTTTAAAAAGAGTATTAGATATACCGCCAGAATATACTGAAAGAATTATGGTTAATGGAGTTAAGCGATCAGAATATTATTCTTTAAACTCGGGAGATCAAGTGATTTTTGAATCAGGAATAGATTATAAAGTTGAAGATGTTAGTGAGGAGCATGTGGATAATAATGATGACACTTTAAAATCAGAAATAGAATAGATAAAAATATAACGGCAATATTGCCGTTATATTTTTATCTCAAGAGAGGTGGAGCAATATTAGAGTTCTTTTATTACTATTAGTCTCTTTAGTACCAGGGATATTATGGGTTTATTTCTTTTATCGCCAAGATAAATATGAACCAGAGCCTGTAGGATTAATTATTAAGGCATTTATGTATGGAGCTTTAGCAGTAATACCTGTTGGATTAATTGAACTACCTTTTGCTAATCAGATAAATAATAGTGCTAGTTTAATTAAGTTATTTATATTAACAACTGTAGTGGTTGGGTTAACTGAAGAATTTTTTAAACTTATTGTTGTTTGGTATGGATTATATAAATCTGAAGAATTTAATGAAGTAATGGATGGTATTATTTATTCAATTAGTGCAGGGTTAGGATTTGCAGTAGTTGAAAATTTGCTTTATACAGTTGTATTTGGATATAAGGTAGGAGTTGTACGAGCATTTATAACTACATTAGTTCACGCATCATTTTCGGGGATAGCGGGATACTATTTAGGTTTAGCTAAAATGGGAAGAGGTTCAGAGATTAGACTGATTTCGATTGGTTTAATTCAAGTTGCTTTACTGCATGGGATTTATGATTTTTTAGTAGTAGGGAATTTTATATCCATGGGCGGTGTTGCTATCACTGTATTAATGTTATATATATATCTAGTTAAGTTGATTAAAAGAGCTAATAGTATGTCACCATTTAAACCTTAAAATATGAAGGAGTTTTAAGGTTTGACTAGAATAATAGCCAAGGGAGTGAATCAATTTAACTAAAAGGAGTGGAATTGATGGCAGATTTACTAGAAAGTTATGATCTAATTATTGTAGGAGCTGGTCCAGCTGGGATTTTTACTGCTTTAGAAGTAATCAAGGAAGAAGCAGATTTAGATATTTTAATTTTGGAAAAAGGAGAAGATATCGATAAACGCAGTTGTCCAGCTAAAGATAAGGATTTAAATTGTATCTCTTGTAATAATTGTTCTATTGTTTGTGGCTGGGGGGGAGCTGGAGCTTTTAGTGATGGTAAATTAACTTTATCTACAAATGTAGGAGGTAATTTAGCAGATTATATAGGAAAAGATAGGTTATCAGAGTTAATTAGCTATGTAGATGAAGAATATTTAAAGTTTGGTGCCCCAGAAAAAGTATATGGAGCTTCTCCAGAAGTTTTAGATGAGATTAATCATCAAGCTATTCAAGCGGAGTTGAAGTTTGTTCCATCTAGGATTAGACACTTAGGAACGGGGTATAGTAGAAAAGTGTTATCTAAGATGAAAGAGTATCTTATAGATAATGGAGTAGAAGTCCAGATTGGAGTTAGAGTAACTGATTTATTGGTCAATAATGGTAAGGCTACAGGGGTTAAGCTAAAAAACGGACAGCAAATTCAAGCAGGAGCAGTAGTAGTAGCACCAGGAAGAGAAAACTCTGAATGGTTAAGCAAAGAAGCTGAAAAGTTAGATATAAATATGGCCATTAATCCTGTAGATATTGGTGTTAGAGTAGAGGTGCCTGCAGCAGTTTTAGAAAACTTGACAGATGTAATTTATGAATCTAAATTCATTTATCATACTCCTACTTTTGATGATAAAGTTAGAACTTTTTGTATGTGTCCAAATGGTGAAGTAGTAAATGAAAATAATAACGGTTTAATTACAGTTAACGGACATAGTCATGCTGAAATAAAAACAGAAAATACTAACTTTGCACTTTTAGTTAGTAAAAGTTTTACTGAACCGTTTAAAGAACCGATTACTTATGGTAAAGATATAGCTAAATTAGCTAATTTGCTAGGCGGAGGAATCTTAGTCCAAAGGTTAGGTGATTTTTTAAGTGGACGAAGATCTACAGAGAGTAGAATACAGCGTGGTTTAGTAGAGCCAACTTTTAAAGAAGCTACGCCAGGAGATTTAAGCTTAGTATTGCCTTATCGACATATGACGGCCATTGTAGAGATGTTAGAGGCGTTAGACAAGGTTGCTCCAGGTATATATTCCCGTCATACTTTATTATATGGAGTAGAAGTTAAGTTCTATTCTTCTAGGTTAAAGGTTGATGATTCTTTAGAAACCAAGGTTGAAAATTTATATGTAGCTGGAGATGGTGCTGGTATTACTCGAGGATTAATCCAAGCTTCTGCTTCAGGAGTAGTTATTGGTAGAGACCTTTTAAATAAATAATTTAAGATAAATATAGTTTAACCCTTTCGGTTTATTACTGAAAGGGTTCTTTTTTTGCATATTTTTTGGTGGATTATGCATACTAATTTTAGGCTATATTTTAAATTAAACTACTATTATATTAGATGGAGGGGCTTAGATGTGGAAGGATATAAAGGATCAATTTAAAAGCTTATTTAATCGTGATATAACTGAAAAAGAAGCCGATCCAGCACCTAAATTACATAAGAAATTAGATAAAAATAAAGAGTATTTAGATAACTTATTAGGTGATAATGGTGATATTACCATTAAGGAATTTAATATTGCCGGAAGAAGTGATTTAAAAGCTTTAATGGTTTATGTAGATGGAATGATTAGTAAGGCTCTTCTTAATGAGCAAGTCTTAACTCCATTAATGCATAGAATTAGAGAGACAGATCCGGATGTAGAGATTAATAAAAGCAATTTGGCTCAGACTGTTGAAAGCTTTGTGCTTTCTGCTGAATCAGTGAGTAAAGCAGAAAATTTCGATGATGTAGTATTATCTATATTATCAGGTGAGACAGCTCTTTTCTTTGATGGTGATGATCAAGCTTTAATTATTAGTGCTAGAGGTTGGCCAAGTAGGGGAATTCAAGAGCCTGCAACTGAGTCAGTCATTCGGGGACCTAGAGATGGTTTCACTGAAACTATTAGGATGAATACAGTCTTAATAAGAAGGAGAATTAGAGACCCTAATTTAAAGATTCAATCTACTAAAATTGGCAGGAGGACTAAGACAGATGTAGCTTTAGCTTATGTAAAAGGGATAGCTAATAAAGAAATTATTAATGAAGTGAAGGCCCGTTTAGATACTATAGATATTGATCAAATTTTAGAAACTGGTTATATAGAGCAACTAATAGAAGATAGCCATTATTCTCCTTTCCCGCAGATTCAAGTTACAGAACGGCCAGACAAGGTGGTTGGATCTTTATTAGAAGGTAGAGTAGCAATTTTAGTCGACAATACACCTATGGTCTTACTAGTTCCGGTTACTTTTAGTCAATTATATCAATCACCAGAGGATTATAATGAGCGTTGGTTAGTAATGAGCGCTATTCGTATTTTAAGATTTACTTCTATTTTTATATCTGCTTTAGCACCAGCACTTTTTATAGCTTTAACCTCGTTTCATCCAGGGATGATTCCTACTGAATTGATGATGAGCGTTGCAGCAACTAGAGAGGGGGTACCTTTTCCTGCTTTTATAGAGGCGGGAGTTATGGAAGTAACTATTGAATTATTAAGAGAAGCTGGTATTAGATTACCAGGGCCTATTGGACAGACTATAGGTATTGTTGGGGGATTAGTAATTGGACAGGCAGCAGTTTCGGCTAAGGTCGCTAGTCCAATTATGGTTATTGTAGTGGCGATTACGGCTATTGCTTCATTTATAACTCCTAGTTATAATGTTTCATTGTCCATAAGATTTATAAGATTTGGATTTATGATTTTAGCTGCTGTACTTGGACTTTATGGTATGATGTTAGGAGTTTTAGCTATATTAATTCATTTAGTTACTTTAAAGAGTTTTGGTGTCCCTTATTTAAGTCCATTAGCTCCTTATAGATTCTCTGATTGGAAGGATGATTTTATTAGGGCACCAACCCATTTAATGACCACAAGACCTAAGGAATTAGCTCCTCAAGACCCTAATCGACAGGATATAGAACGGGAAAATAATAAATGGGGAGAAGAGGATAATGATTAAAGTGAGGGGTTAAAGATGAGGCAAATATATAAGTATATATTACTTGGAATAATAATAATCTTATTAACTACTATAGTAACAGGATGTTGGGACCGAACAGAAATAGAAGAAAGATTATTTGTTTTTGGAGTAGGAATAAGTCAACCTAAATCTATAGAAGAGGTGTTAAATGATTTAGAGGAGAAGGCAAGAAAGAAATTAAGAGATGAAGGAATAATTCGACCTAATGATAAAGAAATTCAAGATAAGGTAGAAGAGATAGCAAAACCGTCATTTAGAGAGGTGATAACAAGAGCAGAAAGAAGACAAGATCAATTAAAAGTTACTATTGAAGCCCCTATTGTACGTAATTTAGTTGGAGGTGAAGGTGGAGGTAATGGTGAACCGACTTGGATTGTAAGTACCAATGCTGACACTGTTTTAGAAGCTTGCCAACAGTTTGCCTCTCGTTCTAATCGTCGAGTCTATTTAGGGCATTTAAAGAGTATGATTATAAAAGAATCTTTGGCCAGAGAAGGTGTACAAGATTTATTAGATTTTTTTGAAAGAGACAATGAAGTACAAAGAAGAGTAAATGTTTTTGTTTGTCCAGAGAATGTTGAAGAAATTTTAGCACTTAATACTCCGGTTGAACAGGTCACGAGTTCTTACATATCCATGATTGTAGAGAATAAAGTTAAATGTTCGAGAGTTAGTCCAATTACTTTAGGGGAATTTATGATTAATATACATACTGGAGCTGGTTCATTAGTACCTAGGATAGTCACAGGGGAAAAGGATGTTAAGGTATGTGGAAGTGCTATTTTTAGAGGTGAGAAGATGGTAGGGTGGTTAGGGGAGTTAGAAACTCAATCTGCTTTACGAGTTAAAAATGCTACTGGGCAGGGAGAAATAATTATTCCTGGTCTTAAAGAAGGGAATAAAGCTGTTTATGAATCTAACGGCCTTAATATAAGAATAAAGCCTATTGTAAAGAAAGAAAAGATTACTTTCAAAGTTGAAATTAAACTTGAAGGTAATATAGTAGAAATACAAAGTAAGGTTAATCTTATGAATGATCAATATATTAAAAAGCTAGAAAAGAATATAGAAGAACATATTAAAAAAAATACTATGCAAGTGATTGATAAGGCACAGCAAGAATTTCAAACAGATTTTTTTGGATTTGGAGAACAATTACGCCGTCATGAACCTAAAGTTTGGAAGAAGGTTAAAAAGAATTGGCATAAAGAGTTTGCAGGTGTTAAAGTAAGAGTTGAACCAGAAGTTAAGATTAGAAGAATAGGATTAGTTAAGTAAAGTAAAGAAGGTGATTGATTTGTCAGTAGTATCAAATTACTTAAAGTTTTTCGTAGAATATTTAGTCAGTGTTTATACCCCTTTGCCAGCTGTGTTAGTAGTTAGCATTGGGGCTTATTCTGCTTTTTATGAAACTCATAATTTAGATGAAGATGATTTAGAACGAGAGAAAAGATTTGCTCAAGTAGTAGGATGGCTTTATATGGTAGGAGGGGCAGCGCTGTATATAGGGTTAAAATTTTATACTTGGTTTAGTTAAAAATTATTTATTAGGTTGCTGTGCTATAGAGTTCAAATTCTTTTTTAACTCAGGTATATCCATTAAGCCGACATGCTTTTCAACCATTATTCCTTGGTTATTGATGAAAATTAAAGTAGGGATAGCACTGATTAATAATTCTTCTGATAATTTGGCATCTTTATCAATTAATAGAGGATAGGTGATACTATTCTCTATTTTTATTTCTTCAACTGCTTCTTTTTCAATAGTACCAATAGAAACTCCATAGATTAAGACTGAATCAGAATATTCATTTTGAATTTTCTGAAGAGTTTGCAGCTGTTTTTGACAACTTAGAGACTTAGGTAGCCAGAAAAGAAGGATGGTCTTAGTATTTATATTTTTGCTAAGATTAATCTTCTTACCAGTATTAGTTTTTAAAGTTAGATCAGGAATTTTAAGATTTTCAGGTTGAGTTGCAGATTTAGGAGCAAAGATAAGGCTAATAGAGATGCCGCTACAGAATGCAATAACAAATAAGATTAAAATAATTCTTTTCATGTTATAAACTCCTTTCTTCTATTAAATAAATTTATGAAAGAATACTCCAAAATAGAACTAAATAGATTAGACATATTCTTGATTATTAGTTATAATTATATCAGTTAAAAGGAGGACTTTAGAATGAATATTTTATCTGACTTAAATCCTCAACAAGAGGAAGCAGTAAAACATGTAGATGGACCTTTATTGGTTTTAGCCGGGGCAGGTAGTGGAAAGACAAGAGTATTAACAAGACGGATTGCTTATTTAATTCAAGAAATTGGGGTAGACCCTTATAATATTTTAGCAGTTACTTTTACTAATAAGGCAGCTACTGAGATGAAAGAACGGATAGAAGAGTTAATCTCTCAGGATAGTAGAGAAGTTTGGATGAGTACTTTTCATTCGATTGCAGTACGCATCTTAAGAAGAGAAATTGGTAAACTAGGTTATAATTCAAATTTTGTTATTTATGATACTACAGATCAGCGAGCATTGATTAAGGATATTATTAAGAATGAGTTAAATTTAGATACTAAACAGTTTGAGCCTCGTTCTGTCTTAAATCAAATTAGTGATGCTAAGAATGAATTAATAGATGTAAAGACTTATCAAGAACGAGTGGGTAGTTATTTTGAACGAATTATTGGAGATGCTTATGAAAAGTATCAACAACGATTAAAGGATAATAATGCTTTAGATTTTGATGACTTAATCATGAAAACAGTGGAGTTATTTAGAGATTATGAATTAGTATTAGATTATTATCGAGAAAGACTTCAATATATATTAGTTGATGAGTATCAAGATGTTAATCATGCTCAATATAAATTAATAAATTTATTGGCTAAGAAACATCAAAACATCTGTGTAGTAGGAGATGATGACCAAGGGATTTATGGATTTAGAGGAGCGGATATTAGTAATATTTTAAACTTTGAAAAGGATTATCCTGACACTAAAGTAATTAAATTAGAGCAAAATTATCGTTCTACTAAGAAGATATTAGATGCAGCTTTTCAAGTGGTTCGTAATAATCAAGGAAGAAAGCCTAAAAAATTATGGACTGATAATGATTCTGGAGATGCAATAACTATTCATCGAGCCTATACAGGAAAGGAAGAGGCAGTATATATTAGCAAAGAAATTATGCAGAGAATTGCTAAAGAAAATTTAAGCTATGATGATTTCACTGTTCTCTATCGGACTAATGCTCAATCTCGTGTTTTAGAAGAAATCTTTATGAAAGAAGGAATCCCATATCGAATTGTAGGTGGCTTAAAATTCTATGATCGTAAAGAGATTAAAGATATTTTGGGTTATTTAAGGTTACTATATAATCCAGCTGATAATATTAGTCTACAGAGAATAATTAATGTACCTAAAAGAGGTATAGGGGCAACGACACTTGAACGACTAAGTAATTTTGCTGAGCAGAAAGACTGTAGTTTATATGATTCGGTACAAAGAGTTGATGAGATTAATTCTATTAGTAGCAGATTTACTGGGAAAGTACAGAAGTTTGGAGAGATGATTTCTTATTTAAGACAGCGAGCAGATGAGATTAATGCTTTAGAGTTAGCAGAGGAGTTATTAACGGAAATTGGTTATTTAGAAGATTTAAGGAAAGAAGGAACTGATCAAGCTCGGAATCGAATCGAGAATATTAAAGAATTATTTACTGTTATAGAAGAATATGTAGAGAAGAATGAGGATGCTAGTCTAGGTGGCTTCTTAGAAGAAGTAGCTTTAATTTCAGATTTAGATACTTTAGATGAAGATGCTGCTGCCGTAGTAATGATGACTTTACATAGTGCAAAAGGTTTGGAATTTCCAGTAGTATTTTTAAGTGGTATGGAAGAAGGTATTTTCCCCCATTCTCGTTCTTTAGAATCTACGGCAGATATTGAAGAAGAAAGAAGACTTTGTTATGTAGGAATTACTAGAGCAGAGCAGAAATTATATTTAACCCATGCTTCCTCTAGAAAGATTTATGGTAGAAGTTCTTATAAACCGCCATCCAGATTTTTAGAAGAACTCCCTAAAAAGTTGTGTGATTCAGGTACTAAATCTAAAGAAATGAAGACTAAAAATACTAGTACTAAAAGTAGTGATGACAATAATGGCGAATATTCTGTAGGGGATCAAGTAAAGCATTCCAAATGGGGTATTGGCAGGGTAGTAAGTATTGATAGAAGTGGTGCAGATGAACAGGTGGCTATTGCCTTTCCAAACGAAGGTATTAAAAAGCTATTGGTTGCTTATGCTCCTTTAAAGAAAGTTAATTAATGATTAAATAAAGATCAATAATTACAGCAGGAGAGTGAGTAGTAGAATGTCAAAAGAGAAAATAGTCATTGGTCATCAGAATCCAGATACTGATTCAATCTGTTCGGCTATTGCCTATGCTAAATTCAAACAGGAATTAGGAGAAAAAGTTGCTGCTGCTAGGTGTGGAGGAATAAATCCTGAGACGAAATTTGTGTTAGATTATTTTAATGTGCAAGCACCAGAATTAGTAACAGATGTATATACTAGAGTCAGTGATATTATGAACCGAAATAATTTAAAAACGGTTGCTCCTAATACACCTATTAAAGAAGTAGGAGAATTATTAGAACAGGAAGAGATTAAAGTAGTTCCGGTTATTAATGAAATAAATGAATTATTAGGAATAGTAACAGCAGGCGATATTGCCCATAGATATTTAGAGGAGTTAGCCGTTGAGTCATTACGAGAGGTACCGACTTCTTTAGAGAATATAATTCATACTTTAGAAGGAGAAGTAATTATTGACCAACAAGATATAAGTGCAGAAGTAACCGGTAATATCATTACCGGGGCTATGGATGCTGAAACCATGCGGAGTTATATTAGTTCAGGAGATATAGTCTTATTAGGTAATCGAGTTAAAGCACAACGTGTTGCTTTAGAAGCTGATATCTCTTGTTTAATAGTTACAGGCGATTTAGAAGTAAAGACTGAAATTAAGGATTTGGCTACTAAAAAAGAGATTACAATTATTAAGGTCCCTCATGATACTTTTGCAGCGGCTAGATTGATTAATATGAGTATTCCTGTTTCTAAAGTGATGAGTATAGAAGTCGAGAGCTTTTATCCTAATGAATTAGTAGATAATGTTAGGGAAGATATTCTTAATTCTGCCCATCGAAGTTATCCAGTAATTGACCGACAGAATAGATTGTTAGGTTTAGTTTCCGCTCGAAACTTAATCGACTTAGAGACTAAGGAAGTTATTTTAGTCGATCATAATGAAAAGAGTCAGGCTGTTGAAGGTATTGCGGAGGCAACTTTATTAGAGGTTATTGATCATCATCGATTAGGTGATTTAGAGACTTTAGAGCCTATTTTAGTTAGAAATGAACCAGTAGGTAGTACAGCTACTATAGTTGCTAAACTTTATTCTGAATATGGAATTGCATTGTCAGAGGAGATAGCAGGGATTTTATTAGCAGCGATTCTGTCAGATACAGTTATCTTTAGATCTCCGACTTGTACTTTGGTTGATAGAGAAGTAGCTAATAATTTAGCAGAAATTATTGATGAGGATATAGAAAAAATTGGTAGATCAATCTTTAAAGCAGGTTCGGTCCTAAATAAATTAGAACCTAGAGAATTGATTTTAAATGATTTTAAAGAATATGCTTTCAATGAAGTTAAGATTGGTGTAGGTCAAATTGAAATTATGGATTTAGAAGAATTTAAGAAACAAGATATGCAGATTCTAACTGCTTTACAGAAGTTAAAGGAAGAAAAAAGTTTGAATTATATCTTTTTAATGGTAACTGATATTTTAAATGAAGGCAGTCTATTATTATTTAACAAGCAGGCTGGATCTTTAGTTAAACGCAGTTTTGTTAGTGAGGATAGAGAGATAGGTGTATATTTAACTGGAGTTATGTCCAGGAAAAAGCAGATAATTCCAATCCTATCTAAGATGTTAACTAATTAATAGGATTAAAAGAATATAAGGCATTATAAAGCATTATAAAACATTAAGGCTACTTTATTCATGAATAAAGTAGCCTTTTTAATCTTTAAAAATTAAATAATTTTAGGATTATATTTGTAAATTTAGGTTAGAAAAGAGGAAAATTCATTTAAATATAAAAATATATAAATAATAGTACTTTATTATGTGATGAATTTTATACTACTAACAGAAGATTTGTTCATTTTGAATACTTAAAAATGTAATGAAGCGGGTAATGATATTTGGTTGATCTGTTTGGTTTTGGTGAATTAATTTAAATTTGACTCTTAGTTTATCTTTTGAAGTATTATTAATATCGAATGTTTTTATTATATCTTGATAAATTTCTTTTTTGATGGATGAGTGAGAAACAATTGATACTCCTAATCCAGATTCTACTGCTGATTTTATAGCTGTTATACTATCCATTTCAGTAATAATATTTAAGTCATCTATTTTTAGATTGTTTGAATCTATAAATTGATTAAATTTTTGTCTAATACCAAAGCTTTCATTAAGCAAGATTAAAGGTGATTCTTTTAATTCTTCTAATGAGATAATATCTTTTTTAAATTTTAGTGGTGATGCTATAAATTTTAATTCATCATACATGATTTTTTTAGTATTTAAGTTAGTTTCAGGTGGGACTTCACCTTCTACAATGCCTATACTAACTTTATTATTTAGTACTTCTTGAATTATTTCTTCTGTGTGGTTAACTTTTAATTGAATATCAATTTTTGGGTGTTTATCTTTAAAAGTCCAAATCGTACATGGGAGTAAATATTCACCAGGAGTTACACTTGCTCCAACTATTAAATTTAGATTTTCTAGATTTAGGTGTTTATCTATTTCTTTTTCTAAATTATCATGGGTTTCTAAGAGTTTTTTACCATATTCATAAACTGTTCTACCTGCTTTAGTTAGATTAACACCTTGACTTGTTCTATTAAATAGTCTTGTTCCGTAATATTCTTCCATTGATTTAATATGTTTGCTGATAGCAGGTTGGCTTAAATATAATAGATTAGCAGCTTTAGAAAAACTTTTGACTTGAGTTACTGTATTAAAAATTTTGAATTGATAAATTTTCATTTAGATCACCTTTTATTTTAAGATTTTATTTATATTAAAGTTCATCTAAGTAACTTTTTCAACTAAAAGCATTAATATTCCTGCTTATTATTTCATATTAATATAAAGAAGGGATAAATATGGATAAAAATAAGAAAGAGCAGTTAATTGGATTTATGATTATTTTAATTATAGCAGTAGTAATTGAGCTGAATCTTCTTCAGTTATCTGTAAGAATAGGTTTATTTTGGATTATTGGTTTGTTAATAGGCTTTGTTCTTCAGCGGGCTAATTTTTGTTTTGCTGGGGGTTTTTTGAACTTAATATTATTTAAGGATACCAAATTAGTAAAGGCAATAATTATTTTATTAGGAATTTCTACTGTAGGATTTGCAGTACATCAATACTTATTTTTTACTAATTATCATCAAATAATAGGTAGAATATTACCTTGGGGAATATTTACAGTAGTTGGTGGATTATTATTTGGCTTAGGAATGTCTTTAGCTGGAGGGTGTGCATGTAGCAGTTTAGTAAAAATGGGTGAAGGAACAGTCACGTTTATATTAGTGATTGTTGGCTTAATTATTGGTAGTACTATTGCTGTTGGACATCTGGACTGGTGGAGAAGTCAGCTTATAATGGAACCCGTTTTTTTTCCAAAGTATTTAGGATGGTTTAAAGCAATAATTTTACAACTAATATTTTTAGTTTTAATTTATCTTTATACAAAGTGGTTAGATAAGTATAAATAATAATATTTAGAGGTGAATATGAATGGGTGAAAAAATATCTTTAGAATTATTAGGGGAAGTATGTCCAGTACCTTTATTAAAGACAGAAGATAAAGTTAAAAATTTAGATGATGGTAGTAGATTATTTATTAAAGTTGATCATACTCAAGCTGTAAGAAATCTTATGGATTGGTGTGAAGAAAAAGATTATATTTTTGAAGTAGATGAATTAGCACCAGGCATTTGGGAACTAAAGGTAACTAAAGGTAACTAAAAGTTGAAAGTATAGAGGAGATATAAGATAATGAAGTTAGATGATGAAAACTTTTCTTTATTAAATAATAATTGGCCTTACTGGTTAGGTGGCATTCTGTTAGCTATATTAAATATTATAATCTTTGTTTTGAATGATAAGCCATGGGGTGTTACTACAACTTTTACTTTACTTGGAGCTAAGGGTTTAGAGGTAGTTGGGATAGATGTTTTGCAGTGGTCTTATATAAGTAATACTTTACAAGGACAAGAAATTATATCTTATTTACTGAAATATCAAGGTGCAATTCTGAATTTAGGTATTGTAGCAGGTGCTCTTCTATCTATTTTATTAGCAAATCAATTTAGAATACGACCGATTTATAAATGGAAGCAGGGATTAACTGCACTATTTGGTGGAATTTTGATGGGGTATGGTGCACGAATAGCTGGAGGCTGTAATATTGGTTCTATGCTTACAGGAATAGCATCGATGTCTTTGCATGGGTGGATCTTTACTTTGTTTTTAATAATAGGGGTTTATATTGGAAGCAAGATTATTAGAACTTTTATAATATAAGTATATTATTCTTGGAATTTATAATTTAATATTTTTGTTTAAAGCAGACTTTTATCAAGGTCTGCTTTTTTTATTTAAGGTAGATATTAATTAATAATTAGTTGTGAGTATTTAATAATTAGTACATATTGGTTATTTAGTAAAATTAATATTTTTTTTGTAAAAGATAAAGGAGAATTTTGATTTATATCTAAATTATTAAGTACATGATATTTAGTATTGGTTAAAAACAATTTAACATATTATTATCTATAGAGCAATATTCAACGTTAAATAGATAATAAAAAATATATTTGCTTATTTTCACTAAGACCATTATTTCATAGTGAAATTCATTTTTTTATAATGAAAGGAGGTGGTTAGAAAGAAAGCTAACTATAATCCTAAGGTTGTTATAAGTGAAATTGAGTAATAAGGGGATAGGATTAAGAGGAATATAATATTTAAAATTAAGGGGTGTATAAATAATGTCAGAAGAAAAAGTGTCTAGAAGAGATTTTCTAGCTAAAGCAGGTGGAGTTGCAGCAGGAGCAATGGCATTAACAGCAGGGGTAAATTTATCAGATGCAAATGCATCAGATGGATTAGAAGGATTACCAGAGTATAATGGTTCATGGAGAGAATATTACAAAAAATTAGATCCAGAAGCTATTAGAGAAAAAGCATATAAAAATTATCTAACAGGGATGCACTGTGGTGAGTCTACATTTGCTGCATTAACTGAAGCATTAGGTTTCCCTTTTAATGAAATTCCTACACAGACTATGTGGTTTGGACTTGGTGGTGTATCATTATGGGGAACTACTTGCGGAACATTACTTGGTACATCTGCGGTCGTTTCATTAATATTAGGAAGATCTAAGAAGGATACAGTAGGTTTATTAGATGAATTAATGGCTTGGTATAGTACTGAACCTTTACCATTTAAGAAGAATAGCGGACAGACAAAGAGTGTATCTGGTTCTCCACTTTGTCACGTTTCTGTCACTAAATGGTCTAGAAAATCAGGAAATGCTACTGGTTCTAAAGCAAGAGGAAAGCGTTGCGCTAGACTTGCTGGTGATGTAGCAGCTAAAACAGCAGAATTATTAAATGCTAAGCTTATTGATGGCAAATTTAATCGAGAATATGCTTTACCAGGTGTAGCAGAGAAATGTACTGGTTGTCACAGCATGAAGAGTGACTTTGAAGCGGGTGGATTTACACACGGTAAGATGGACTGTGAGTCGTGCCATGAAGATGCTCATATGTTAGACTAATAGATTAGGAGGAATAACATATGTTTGGATTAGGACCTACAGAATTAATTTTAATTTTAGTTATAGCTTTAGTAATCTTTGGACCTAGCAAATTACCAGAGATTGGACAAGCTATAGGTAATGGAGTTAAGGAATTTAAATCAGCTACCAAAGAGATAGAGAATGGAGTTAAATCCATTGAAGATACTGAAGATCAATCATAAACAATAGTACATATTAAAGCTAGAGGCATATATGCCTCTAGCTTTTTTTACGTTTATTCATATTTATTTTAGTTATATCAGTATAATAAATAAGAAATAATATTTAGTTATACCATCATAATAGATAGTAATAACTAGAATAGAGGAGAAAATCAATATATATATAAGTTATTAAGTATAGACAGTAATTATTAGTCATTAATCGCATATATTTATTTAAAATTAGTATTTATGGTATCATTGAGCCTGGATAGTTAAAGGGAAATAAGTTTTAACTTGATATATTTAAAAGGGGGGATAAATATGTTTGGATTAGGACCTACAGAATTAATTTTAATTTTAGTCATAGCTTTAGTAATTTTTGGGCCTAGTAAACTACCAGAAATTGGACAAGCCATAGGTAATGGAGTTAAGGAATTTAAATCAGCTACCAAAGAGATAGAGAGTGGAGTTAAATCTATTGAGGATTCTGAAGAATAATTTTTTTTAATTCATAAACTTAGTGAAAGCATACACTTTCACAATTAAGAGTGGAGTTAAAAAAGGAGGTGGAATTGTAGATAGGAGAAAGCTATTAAATATTTACTTTATAGTTAAAAGAAGTAAGGTTATAATCAATAAGGGTTAAATAAAAAATAGGAGGGGTAAGTTATGACAGAAGAAAAGAAGAATATGTCCAGACGGAAGTTTTTAGCTAATGCAGGAGGTTTTGCAGCAGGAGCTATGGCTATGGGTGCAGGATTAGGCTTATCAAGTAAGGAAGCAGAAGCTGGGAGTTTACCAGAATATCCTTGGAAGCAGTATTTTACTGAGAAGTTAGATGTTGAAAAGATAAGAAGAAAAGCAACAAAATATTATGGTCAAGGAAATCATTGTGGTGAGTCTACTTTTAGAGCAATAATTGAAGAATTAGGTGAACCATTTAGTAATGTTCCTTCGCAAGTTATGTGGTTTGGAGCAGGTGGAGGAGCAGGCTGGGCTACACTTTGTGGAACAGTAAATGGTTCTGGTGCAGCTTTTTCATTAATATTTGGTAGAAGTAAGACTACAATGGGCTTAGTAAGTGAATTATTTGGCTGGTATAGTGAAACACCTTTACCTAGAAAAGAGAGTAGTGATCAGGCAAAAAGTGTAGCTGGTACTCCAATTTGCCATGCTTCGGTTACTAATTGGTGTGAAGCATCTGGTAAGAAAGCTTTCTCTGAAGAAAGAGCTGCTCGTTGTGGTAGATTAGCTGGTGATGTAGCAGCTAAAGCAGCAGAATTACTTAATGCTCAGCTTAAAGGTAACTTTGCACCTGTATATGAAATTCCAGAAGAAGCTCAAGAATGTATGGGCTGTCATACTAAAGATAGTATGTTAGAGAACACAAGAGGTAAGATGGATTGTTTAGAGTGTCATGATAATCCACATGAGTAATAATTTTTAATTAAACTGACATGTTATACCCCAGTTAATTTTGGTCCTATCCCCTAATAATAAATAGGAGCAAGATTGTATAAAGAATAAGTGAAACTAAAATCTAAATTCAATAAAACAAAAAGGCTAGAGGGATTCCCTCTAGCCTTTTTTATGCTACTAGTTATAACTTATGGTTATAGAGTGTTGCTAAAGAGTGATTAATAGATGGAAGATAATAGAAATAGAATTATATAAAAGAAAGAAATTTTAAGTGTTTAATTAGAGGAGAGGTTATTTCGTTATATGTGACTTGATTTATTGAAACATTTGTGAAAAATAGTACTTAAAAAGTTAAATAAATTAGAAAGGAGTGATAGAAGAAATCACTACTATCTAAGTAATAATGTTAATTGTTTAAATTTTTACTATAGCTTAATAAAAATAGGAGGGGTAAGTTATGACAGAAGAAAAGCAGAACATGTCAAGAAGAAAGTTTTTAGCTAATGCAGGTGGGTTTGCAGCAGGGGCTATGGCTATGACTGCAGGATTAGGCTTATCAAGTAAGGAAGCAGAAGCTGGGAGTTTACCAGAATATCCTTGGAAGCAGTATTTTACTGAAAAATTAGATGTTGAAAAGATAAGAAAAAAAGCAACAGCTTATTATCATGAAGGGAATCATTGTGGTGAGTCTACTTTTAGAGCTATAACTGAAGAATTAGGTGAGCCGTTTAGTAATGTTCCTTCTCAAGTTTTATGGTTTGGAGCCGGTGGAGGAGCAGGTTGGGCTACACTTTGTGGAGCACCGAATGGCGGTGGAGCAGCTATTTCATTAGTATATGGTAGAAGGAAAACTACAATGGGCTTAGTAAGTGAATTATTTGGTTGGTATAGTGAGACGCCTTTACCGAGAAAGAAAAGCTCTGACCAGACGCAGAGTGTGGCCGGATCTCCTTTATGTCACGCTTCAGTTACTAATTGGTGTGAAGAATCAGGTAAAAAAGCTTTTTCTAAGGAAAGAGCTGATCGTTGTGGTAGATTAGCTGGAGATGTAGCAGCTAAAGCAGCTGAATTACTTAATGCACAATTAGCTGGCAGTTTTGCTCCAACATATGAGATTCCAGCAGAAGCTAAAGCATGTATGAATTGTCATACTAAGGGCAGTATGTTAGAAAATACAAGAGGTAAGATGGATTGTACAGATTGTCATGAAGATGCTCATAAATAATTTTAATTAGACTAGGAGGCCACAAATATGTTTGGATTAGGACCTACAGAATTAATTCTGATTTTAATTATTTCTTTGGTGATTTTTGGTCCTAGTAAATTACCTGAGATAGGAAATACACTTGGGAAAGCTATTAGTGAATTTAAATCAGCAACGAAAGAAGTTGAAACAGAGGCTAAAGCAATTACTGATTCAGATGACGAGTAAACAAAAGAGCCCCTGTTAATTAACAGGAGCTCTTTTTATTTTATGTTTTTAAATAATTTATTTGAAGTTTTGTGTGGATGATTTTATGTAATCTATAAATTTGTTAAAAAGTGGTGAGTGATATTTATCTTTATGATATATTATTTTGAATTTTCTTTTGAATTTGATATTATCTAATTTTATTTTCGCTAATTTTCCTTCAACAATTTCTTTTTTAATTGCTATTTTAGGTAGAATTGAAATACCCATATTAGCTTCTATAGCTTTTTTAATTGCATCTATATTATTCAATACATGTTTTATTTCATATGAAAGATTAAATTGTTTTAAAGTATTTTCGATAACCTCCCTAGTTCCACTCCCTTTTTCCCTCATAATAAAAGATTCATTCCTGATTTTTTCTGAAGAAATTGAGTCTTTATTAGCCCACTCATGTCTTATAGAACATACTAGATATAGTTCATCATCAAAGAAAGGTTCAATAATAATATCATTTGAATTGATCGGTCCTTCAATAAAAGCAATATCTATTTCATTATTAAGGATCATTTTTCTTATAATTTTTGTATTATCGATTATAAAAGGTAGTTCGACATCTTGATGTTTTTTATTAAATGCACTAATGATATCAGGGAGTAAGTATGTTCCTATGGTCATACTAGCTCCAATCCGAAGTTGACCTAGTTTGAGATTTGCAATATCTGTCATGGCATTTTCAGCTTCATTGATCAGATTTACAATTCTTTTGCTATATCTTAGAAAAATTTCACCGGCATGAGTTAAGATAAGTCTTTTCTTTATTCGGTCAAAGAGTCTTACATTAAGCTTATCTTCTAATCCTAAAATAGTCTGGCTAATAGCTGGTTGAGTCATATATAATTTTCTAGCTGCAGCTGACATACTACCAGTTTCACAAACAGTTATAAAAATTTCTAGAGCTCTCAAAGTCATTATATACACCTCATAAGTAATTAGTTATTATATATAATAATATCATATTATATCATTAATGCAAAATAGTAATTAGTTATTTTTTAGTTTGTATATATAATAAGTAAATTCATAAAATAAAAAGAGGAGGTGTCTGTAATGAAGAAAGTTTCTGCAACAGAGAAAGATTCTGCAACGGAGAAAGTTTATGAATATTATATGCCACCAGTTACTTTAATGGGAGTAAGGGCAGTTGAAAGAATAGGAGAACAGATAAAAGAATTAAAAGGTTCAAAAGCTTTAATTGTAACAGATAAAAAATTGATTAAAATTGGGATTGTAAATCAAGTGGTAGATTATATTAAAGCTGCTAATATAGAAACCGAAATTTTTGATGGAGTTAAACCTAATCCAACGGTTGAAAATGTAGAAGATGGATTAGATATATTAGAGATAAAGGAGTGTGATATTCTAGTATCTATAGGGGGAGGAAGCGCTCATGATTGTGCAAAAGCTATTTCTTTAGTTGCTACCAATGGAGGTATAATTAATCATTATGAAGGCACTAATCAAGCAACAGAACCTACAATGCCTTTAGTATCTGTAAATACCACTGCTGGAACTGCTAGTGAAATGACACATTTTTGCATTATCACTGATGAAGAAAGATATGTTAAGATGTCTATTGTTGATTGGAAGCTAACTCCAAATGTAGCTATTAATGATCCGCTTTTAATGATGAAGAAACCGCCGGCATTGACAGCAGAGACAGGAATGGATGCTTTAACTCATGCTATTGAAGCATATATGTCCACTTCTGCTTCACCATTGACTGATGCCGCAGCTTTAATGTCTATTAAATTAATATCGCAGAATTTAAGACAAGCAGTAGCGAATGGTGAGAGATTAGAAGCTAGAGATAAGATGGCATATGCTCAATTCTTAGCAGGGATGGCATTTAATAATGCTTCACTTGGTTTAGTACATGCTATGTCACATCAATTAGGTGGATTTTATGATTTAACTCATGGAGTTTGTAATGCTATTTTACTTCCGCATGTAGAAAGATTCAATTTAATTGCAGATCCTCAAAGATTAGCTAATATTGCAGAAGCAATGGGGGAGAATATTACAGGTTTATCAGTTAGAGAAGCTGCTAATAAGGCTATTGATGCAATTATTACTTTATCTACAGATATTGATATCCCTCAGCGGTTAAGAGACTTAAAAACAGAGGTGCGACCAGAGGACTTTGAGTTGTTAGCAGAAAATGCTTTAAAAGACACTACTAGTTTAACTAATCCAAGAAAGGCAACTGAAGAAGAAGTTGTTGCAATTTTTGATGCAGCTTATTGAGAGGGGTTTATAAGTAAGTTAGTTATCTAGACAACCTCTTTAATTAATGTTACAATATTTTAAGAGGTGATTAAGATGGAAGATCAAAAAAGATTGTTAGAAGAAATGAAAGAACTGGTTGAGAAATTAAATGAATATAATTATCATTATTATGTTTTAGATCAGCCATTAATTAGTGATAAAGAATATGATAGACTTTATGATAGATTGGTAGAATTGGAAGAAGAGACTGGTGAAAGATTACCGAATTCTCCAACTCAAAGAATTGGTGGTAAACCTTTAGATGGATTTGAATCACATCGACATCTTGCTAAATTATGGAGTTTAGATAAAGCGCAGAGTGGAGAGGAATTACGGGATTGGGATCGTAGAGTAAAGAAGCTAGTTGCCAATTATAATGCAGAAAATGCAGAAGAAATCTTACCTAAGCCTGAATATGTTGTTGAGTATAAATTTGATGGTTTAACAATTAATCTTACATATGATAATGGTGAATTAGTTCAAGCCGCTACTCGAGGTAATGGTGAAGTCGGTGAGGGTATTTTAGAGCAAGTAAAGACAATTAAGACTATTCCTTTAACGATTCCATTCCAAGCAGGAAGGCTAGAAGTACAAGGGGAAGGAATTATGCGATTATCGGTATTAGAAGAATATAATGAAGAAGCAGAGACTCCTCTTAAAAATGCCCGAAATGCAGCAGCTGGAGCATTAAGAAATTTAGACCCTAAAGTAACTGCTAAACGTAATCTAGATGCTTTCTTTTATAATATAGGCTATTATGAGGGGGTAGAGTTTGATAATCATCTAGAGGTTTTGAAATTTTTGCGTGATAATAAATTTATGGTCAATGATTATGTTAAAACCTTTAATAAGATTGAAGATGTCATAGAGGAGATGGAACGAGTTGAAAATGATTTAGAAGAATTGGATTACTTAATAGATGGTATGGTAGTTAAGATTAATGATTTATATACTAGAGAAGTTCTAGGATATACAGCTAAAGCACCGCGATGGGCTATAGCTTATAAATTTGCGGCTAAAGAAGTGACTACTACGCTTAAAGATATTAAATGGCAAGTTGGAAGAACTGGAAAATTAACTCCAGTAGCTATTTTGGAACCGGTAGACATTGAAGGAGCTACGATTCAGAAGGCTACTTTAAATAATTGGGATGATATTCAACGTAAAGATGTAGCTAAAGGTTGTAGAGTATGGCTGCGGCGTTCTAATGATGTTATTCCTGAGATTATGGGGAGAGTAGAAATAGAAGAAGATGAAGAAGAGAATAATGTAGAACCGATTATTAAACCAGAAGAGTGTCCGACCTGTGGTAGTGAATTAGTTCAAGAAGGAGTACATCTTTTCTGTCCCAATTCTCTTTCTTGTAAACCCCAATTAGTTTCTAGGTTGTCTCATTTTGCTAGCCGTGATGCTATGGAAGTTGAAACCTTTAGTGATAAAACAGCATCTCTATTGTACGAAGAGTTAGATTTAAGGGATATAGCTGATCTCTATTATTTAAATTATGATGAATTATTAGAACTAGACAGGTTTGGTGAAAAGAAAGCACAGAATTTATTAGATGCTATAGAGGCGAGTAAGGATGTTAATTTAGGGTCATTTATTTATGGAATAGGAATTCCTAATGTAGGTAAGAATACTGCTGAGTTATTGGCAGATGAATTCCAATCTTTAGATCAAATAATGTTGGTTGAGAGAGAAGATTTGTTAGAAATAAATGGGGTTGGTGAGGTTGTAGCTAAAGGGATAGTTGATTTCTTTAAAGATGAAAATGTACGGAATAGTATTCAACGCATGTTAGATGCTGGTCTAGAGCCAACTCATGATAGTATAGAAATATTAGATGATAACCAAGAAGAAAATATCTTTGTAGATAAGACAGTAGTTATTACTGGATCATTACCAGATCTGACGCGTAGTGAAGCTAAGGATAAAGTTAAAGTATTAGGTGGTAAGGTAACTAGTAGTGTAAGTGGCAATACGGATATTTTAATCGCTGGTGAGCGTGCTGGTTCTAAACTTGATAAAGCGCAGGAATTAGGCACTCAAATTCTTAATGATGAAGAGTTTACTGAAATATTAGAATCAATTGATTTAGAATAATATTAAATATAATAAATTAATAAGTATAGAAAAGCAAAATAAATTTATAAGAAATTATTAGAAGGTAGAATGCCTAGGTTAACATATACTAATCATTCTACTTTGTTTTTTTGATAAGTATCCATATAAGGGAAAAAACAGTTGAATATGTAAGATTTATATGTTAGAATAATAGTTGCAATAACAACGAAATTTAAAGAGGTGGAAGTATGAGTTTGAATTATCCTATTGGTAAGTGGTTATCGAAGATATATAAACATAATAGAAAATATATTTCAGAGAGATTGACGAGCTATAATTTAAATAGCAGTGAAGCTAGCTTACTTATGTATTTATATAGTGAAGGAGATGGAATTAATCAAGATGAAATAGCAATAGATATGGGATTAGATAAAGCAACAATTTCTAGGGTCATTAAGCAGCTTGTTGATAAAGATTACATTATAAGAAAGAAATCATCAGAAGATAAGAGAGTATACATAGTACATCTTAATGATAAAGCTAATAGTATAAAATCAATAATTAGCAATACATATCAGAGTTGGTTTACTTTAATTACAGAAGATATACCAGAGAAAGAAGTAGATGTTATTTTAAAGAATTTAGAGAAGATGTTTAATAAGGTTAAGAATGAATAAGAAAGAAGCTAATGAGTACGAGGAGGGGAACATATGAGGAAAATTTTTAAACATTCTTGGATAGTTATATTAGTAATCCTGATCATAACTGGATTTTTTGCTACTCAACTTCCTAAGCTAAAGATAAATAATGAATTTGAGATATTTTTACCTCAAGACCATCCGGCTAGGGTTGCTAATGATGAGATGGAGAAGATTTATGGTAGTTCAGATAGAATAGTAGTGGCTATTAATGTAAAGCGGGGTACTATTTTTACAAAAGAGAATGTAGCTTTAGTTAAAAAGATGACAGATGAATTTGAAATGATAAAGCATGTAGATGAAATCGATTCTATTACAAATACTGATTACATTGATGGAACTTCAGAAGGAATGAAAGTTGCTGAATTAGCTAAGAAAGTTCCTGAAAATAGACAGAAGTTATTTGATTTAAAGAGAAAATTGATTTCTTGGGACCTTTATAAAAATAACTTTTATTCAAGTGATTTTAAGGCTACTCAACTCATGATTAAATTGAATCCAGGACTTACTATCAAGGAAAAAGAAGCAGTCTATTTTAAAGTTAAAGATAAATTAAAGAAATATAAAAAGAGTAATTTAGAAATGTATGTGGCAGGAACCCCAGCAGTTAATGTGTTGATGGGGAAGAATATGCAGAGTGATGTGAAGAGATTAATTCCTTTCGTTATACTTGTAGTATTAATCGCATTATTTCTTTCATTTAAAAACATAGGTGGAGTAGTTATGCCGATAATGACTGTATTAATAAGTACAGTCTGGTCTTTAGGAATTATGGCTATGTTAGGCATAAACTTAACAATGGTCTCAACAGTTATACCAGTATTGTTAGTAGCTGTTGGTAGCACTTATGGTATACATATAATTAGTCATTATTATGACGATATTCGAAGTCGGAAAGAAGCAGAATTAACAGAGATAGAGCATACAGAGATAGTATTAGAGACTGTTAGTAAAGTAGGGAAGCCTGTATTTTTAGCAGGAATTACAACAATAGCAGGATTTGGTTCATTAGCTACGAGTAATATAGTTCCTATTAGAGATTTTGGTATTTTTACTGCTATTGGAGTTGCTACAGCATTAATAGTAGCGATTACTTTAATACCTGCTATACTTATTGTAAGACATAAGAAATCAAGCTATAGTAAGAATTCTACAGATAAAGAAAGTATATTAAATAAGATTACAACTAGTTTATATGATTATCTGGCTCAGAATAGGATCGGCTTTTTGACATTAATATTAGTAATTATTATTCTTTCAGCAGTAGGAATGTCGCAGATAGTAACTGATAGTATAATGGTGGAAATGTTTAAAGAGACTACAGATATTAGAAAAGCTGATAAATTTATTAATAATCATTTTAGTGGTACCAATATACTTAATGTTTTAGTTGAAGGAGAAGGTAAAGGTAAAGGTAAAGGTAGTTTAACTGATCCAGATGTATTAAAAGCTATGGATGATTTAGGTGGTTATTTAAAGAGGAATCATAAAGAAGTAGGGAAGGTAACTTCTTTTGCTAATTTTATTAAACGTATGAATAAAGTTATGCATTATCCTCAAGAAGAAATGGAAGATTCTAAACAGGATTCAGTGATTAGTAATGAAACTACAAGTAACTTTGGTAATGAGACTACTGGCAGCTTTGGAGAAGAGAGTACAAGTGATTTTGGAAAGGAAACTACGAGTAACTTTGATGAGGAGACTACAAGTAACTTTGGAGAAGAGACTACAAGTAGTTTTGGTAAGGAGACCACAAGTGACTTTGGGCAAGAAAGCACTATAAACTCTAATAAAAAGAATGAAGCTAATACTAATCAACAGGGTAGTTTTGAAAAAGCTCCTTCTAACCGTAATATATCAGAGAAGGATTTAATTACTTTATTAAATAAGTCATTAGTAAAAGCAAAAAGATTGAATTTAACTGGAGAAGAATTAGTACAGTCTATAAATAAAGAGTTGAATTATAAAGGAGAGGCATATAACGAGGTACCATATGATCCGACTAAATATCCAGCCAAAACAAAGAAAGGTTTAAAGAATTTAGTTTCTCAATATCTGTTATTATATTCAGGAAGCCTAGATGATTATATTAATGATCAATTAGAGCCATCTAAGGCTAGAATGATGTTACAATTAAAGACTGGAAGCAATATAGTGGCTAAAAAGATTCAAAAAGATATTAACCAATATGTAGAGACTAATTTCCCAGAAGGTTATAAAACTTCAGTAGCAGGTCATGTGAATATGTCATTGGCTGTTAATAATTTAATAGTTTCAAGTCAGATATTAAGTATAATAGTTTCTTTGGTAATTGTCTTCTTAATTGTAACAATTTCTTATAGGTCATTTGTAGCGGGGATATTTGGTATAATTCCGTTAGCATTTTCATTGCTGATTAACTTTGGAATTATGGGTTTTGCAGGAATTAAGCTGGATGTAGGAACTTCAATGGTTGCCTCGATAGCTATTGGAATTGGAGTTGACTATACTGTTCACTTTTTATCAGCTTATAGTTATGAAAGGAAAAGAAGTAATGATTTAACAGTAGTGACTCACAATACTTTAACTACAGCTGGGAAAGCTATTATCTTTAATGCGATTTCTGTAGCAGCTGGATTTGCTGTACTTCTATTTTCTAACTTTATACCGCTGGTTAATTTAGGGTTATTAGTAAGTGTAACTATGGTTACATCCTCTCTTGCTTCTATGACAGTTTTACCAGTATTGCTTAATTTATTCCAACCTAAGTTTGTGACGAAGCAAGGTGGATTTGGTAATAGTGTAAATGATACTAATTATAGTGGTTAATTAAATTGAGAGTTTATAAATAAAAGGAGGTAATTTAGTTATGAAGAAGATAACTGTGGGATTAGTATTGATTTTAGTTTTAAGTATGAGTATGAATGTATTGGCGATGAACGGAAAAGAGGTAATGCAGAAAGTAGATGATAGAGCTACAGGAGATTCAATGCATGCTTTAATGGGTATGGATTTAATAGAAAAGGATGGAGAGGTTAAAAGAAGAGTTATTGAAGTTTGGGGTGAGATTTATAATCAAGAAAAAGATTTAATGAAGACAGTTATGGAATTTAAGGCACCAGCAGCAGTAAAAGGTACGAGATTTTTACAAATAGAGAATGCTAATCGTGATGATGACAAATGGATATACTTGCCGGCATTAGGTCGAGTAAGAAGAATTTCATCTTCTGAAGGAGATAGTTCTTTTATGGGATCTGATTTTACTTATGATGATATGGAGACTAGAGAGGTAGCAGAGGATGATCATAAATTATTACGAACAGAGAAATTAGGAAAGTATGAATGTTATGTAGTAAAGTCAGTTCCTAAAGATATGGAAGCTTCCCAATATGCTAAAAGAATTTCTTGGATAACAAAGAAACATTCTATACCAGTTAAAATTGAAATGTACAGTAAGCAGACAGGAGAGGTTCAAAAGTTACTTAAAGTAAAGCAGAATATTAAGAAGGTAAATGGAATTTGGACTATATTCAGTACTATTATGGAGGATAAAGAGACAGGTCATTCTACAAGGTTATATATTAAACGCAATAAGTCAGGAAATCCTTATATAGAGTATAACAAGAGAATATCTTCTGCTAGATTCACACAAAGATTCTTAAAAACTGGAAGATAAGAATGTTAGTTATGAATGTCTGTGGCAGTGACAGTGTTAGGATCAGGGTTAAAGCTATGAGTTACTTTTTATTGAGAGAGGAGGGGGATTATGAGTAAGCGAGTAATGGTTGGGGTATTAGTATTACTTATGACCTTAGTCTTTTCAACAAATATTTTAGCGGCTGAAAGTGCTTTTGATGAAGGTAATAGTTCTTCTACAGAAGAGAGTAGTTTCAGTGATGCTGGGTTTGAGAGTTCATTTGGAGAAAATAGTAATAGTTTTGGTAGTAGTTCAACTTGGGATATAGGTGGGACTATAGAATTAGATTATAGAGATTTCATCCATGAAGATGATACTGATAAATCAGCAGCATTAGAATTAGATTTAGGATATGAAGCTGCTAATTATGATTTTGAGGGTAAGTTTAATTTTAGTGATGATGGTGATGCTTCTGACATTGTTGAAGAAGCTTTTGTTAGATTTTATTACGATACACATGAGATTGAGCTAGGGAAGAAGAAAGTTGTTTGGGGTAAAGGTGATAAATTACATGTTGTAGACAACTTAAATGGTGAAGACTTAATAGATTTTGTAAACCAGGATTACTTAGATCGTAAATTAGGTGAAGAGATGATAAAATTAAATTATTATCTAGGTTTGGGCACCTTAGAAGTAGTTTATACTCCAGAGTTTGGACCTAATCAAATTCCTAATGAAGGCGATTGGGTTACAAGTGATATGGCTGGTATGATGGTGTTGAAATCAACATTAATAAAGTCTCCATTTGCTACGGAATCACAAGTGAAAGAAGCAGTGGAAATGCCGGAATATAATGATTCAGATGACGGTCAATTTGGAATTAGATATACTAATTCTAAAAGCGGTTATGATTATGGGGTTTCCTATTATCATGGAAGGTTACGAACTCCAAGTATGAATAACCAGGCAATAGCAGCAATTAAGCAAGAATTAATGAGCCCCACAGTGGATAGTGCAAATACTATTCAGGTCCAATTAAAAGAAATAGATCCACATTATGATGAAGTAGATGTATTTGGAACAGAGTTTAGTTCAGTAATTGCTGGGATTAATTCACGAGCTGAATTAGCTTATTACTTAACTGATGACACTGATGGCGACAATCCAGAGGTGCATAATAATAAAATTGCTTGGCTAATTGGTGGAGATAGGGATTTACCTTTACATAATATAAATGTAAATGCTCAATTAAAGAGTGAATTAATCTTAGATGATGATAAGATAGAAGATAATCCATTAGATATTGAGTATGATGAAGATGGAGACTATTTTACTAATATGCTAGTTTTTAAAGTGTCAGATTCATTTAAATATGAAACAATATTACCAGAAGTGAGCTTTGTTTATAATTTAGAAGATCACGATTATATGTTAAATAATGAAATAGAATTTGTGGTAGAAGATAATACAAGTATTACATTTAATTATAAGATATTTAATGGAGATGAAGATACTACTTTTGGTCAATTTGACAACAATGATTATGCTGAACTGAATTTAAGCCATGATTTCTAGAAAAGTTAGAGATAAGTGTAGATTAATCACAAATGGAATTAAGAATTTCACATAACATTGTAACCAGTCTTGCTTAAAATTCTTCACCTAGCCTTGATTTTTAGGCTAGGTGAATTAGTTTAATAATAGAATAACTATATTTTTAACCACATCCTCCTGTATGTAACTAAATTAGTATATAACCGAGGGTTAATTGTAAACATTCAACAAAGGCATGAAGGATATAGTGAAGAAATATGAAGTAATAATAATTTTAAAATAGTTAGAGCATATTATAAAGAATGGAGGCAGTAGTTAAAAATGGCACGACAGGATAATGCAGGACAGGCATCAGATGAAGACTTAAAAGAATTTAATCAAAAAGTAGAGCAGAATTTTAAAAGAAACTTTACTTTAAATACGCTAGATGGAGCTTTCTTTGCTTTCGGAAAAAGTTTTGTTTCCATGCAGACAATTTTACCGTTGTTTATTAAAAAGTTAACTAACGTAACTTTTTTAGTTAGTTTAATTGTTGGAATTGATCGTTTAGGAAACTATATTCCTCAAATTATTTCTGCAAAGTTAGTAGAAGGTAAGAAAAAGAAGAAAAAGTATGTATTACTTATAGGAAGTTTACAACGTATTGCTTGGTTAGGGATGGCTTTAAGCACTTTTTTTCTGGCTGATCAATCAGAAACTATGTTATTAATAGGTTTCTTTATTTTCTTTACTATCTATGCGTTTTCTTCTGGTTTCTTTACACCAATTTGGTTTGGTTTTATCTCTAAGATAATACCAACTGATAAGCGGGGCAAATTCTTTGGCACTAGAAGTTTTATAGGTAGAATATTAGGGATTTTAGGAGCACTGGCAGCTGGATGGATATTAAAAGAGTATGCTTTTCCTTTAAATTTTGTTTATTTATTTGGACTTGCATTTATAGGAACGACTATTTCTTATACTTTTGTTTGGGGTTCTAAAGAACCGGTTTATCCAATAAATAATGAGAAAAAGAGTTTGAAGGAATACTTTAGTGCATTACCGAAATTAATTAAACAAGATGATAATTATCGTAATTATTTAATAGCAAATATCTTGATTCAATTTTTCTGGATGGCAAATGGTTTATATACGGCAGCAGGAATTGATCTTCTAGGAGTTAGTGATAAAATTGTTGGTTACTTTACAACAATTCTATTATCTTCTCAAGCTCTTGCATATCTATTTTGGGGTTGGGTAGGTGATAAAAAAGGTCATAAAATAGTCTTAGAATGGGGAGCTGTGTTGAATATTTTAGCCATAGTTACAGCTATTTTAGCTAAGAATGTTACCTTCTTTTATTTAGTATTCGTATTTAGTGGATTTGCTTTAGGTGCTAATAGAATCTCTTTATTAAATATTATCCCTGAATTTTGTCCTCAAGAAGAAGTCTCTACTTATGTAGGAGTAACTAATTCATTAGCAGGAATAGCAGTAACTATAATTACAATGTCTGGTGGTTTATTAGTTGATCTATTTGGTTACTTTACGGCATTTACTTTAGCTGGAAGTGCAATGGCTGCTGGTTGGTTTGTTTTAATGAATTATGTAACAGAACCGAGATATAATAAGTAAAGAGTAATATTTATTAATTATCTGAGGTGGGAGAATGGATGTATATGCATTAGTAGGTTCGAGTGGAACTGGTAAGAGTCATCGAGCGCGGATGGTAGCGTATGGTAATAATATAGATTACATTATAGACGATGGACTTTTAATTAAAGGTAGTAAAGTGATAGGTGGAAAATCTGCTAAACAGGAAGATAACAAGATTAAAGCTGTAAAAAGAGCTATTTTTATAGAAGAAGAGCATGCTAGAGAAATTAAGAGTATCATTCATAGTTCTGATGTGCCTAGTATATTAATCTTAGGTACTTCTGATAAAATGATTTATAGAATTATTGAGGCTTTAGATTTAGTAGATCCTACGGAAATAATTAGAATTGAGGATATTGCTTCACCTGAAGAAATGGAGATGGCTAAGCAGCAACGGCAAAAGGAAGGGAAGCATGTGATACCTGTGCCTAATGTCGAAGTTAAGCCTAACTTTTCTGGTTACTTAATGGAATCTTTAGAATTATTATTTTCTAATAAGAATGATGAAATTACAGCGGAGAAGACTATAGTTAGACCTAAATTTAGCTATTATGGTAAGTTATTAATTGCTGATCGAGTTATGACTGACTTGGTAGAATATACATTAGAACAAGATCTGCGTGTTGATAGAATAAAAAAAATTAAAGTTAATCAGAATGAAGCTGGTACTGAAATTTCAATTAGATTAATTCTGGAATATGGTTTAATGTTACATGAGGTAGCCCATGAATTACAATTAAATATTAAAAAATTACTTGAAGATAGTACTGGAGTAACAGTATTAAGGGTTGATATAAAGGTAGAAGGATTAGTGGTTTAAAGTAGATTAACTTTAAAATTTTAGCCGTCTTTTCTGGTTTAAGTGGCATGCCAGAAATAGACGGTTTTTTATTTTGGGTAAATACTACAAAAGATCATACAATGCTTCATAAATAAATAACAGAGGAAAGGACTGTCTTAGAGAAGAAAGTATTACATAACAGATGTAAATATATTGTCGTTAAATGTAGAGGTAATAAGTATAAATCTTATAACAAATTGTGAAGAATAAGTGTAAGTAAGATTAGAAACAATTGTTAAACTCTAGATATTAAAACTATTAGTTTAGGAGTGATAGAGTAATGGGAAATAAGGAAAAATTAGATGAATTACAAAAGAGAAAAGAGGAAGCTCGTCAAGGCGGAGGACCAGAACGGATAAAGAAACAACATAAGAAAGGTAAAATGACAGCTAGAGAAAGGATTGATTTTTTACTAGATGATAATAGTTTTGTTGAAATTAATCCTTTTGTAGAACCGCGTTATGCAGAGCATGGTATGGAAGGTAAAAAAGCTGTTGGAGATGGAGTTGTGACTGGATATGGAACTATTGATGGCAGATTAGTATATCTTTTTGCTCAGGATTTCACAGTAATGGGAGGTTCATTAGGAGCGGCTCATGCAGAGAAAATCTGTAAAGTGATGGATATGGCTAAGGAAATGGGAGCTCCTTTTATTGCTCTAAATGATTCTGGAGGAGCTAGAATTCAAGAAGGAGTAGAGGCATTAAATGGTTTTGGTGAGATATTTAAGCGAAATGCTCTTATGTCAGGAGTTGTGCCACAAATTTCAGTGATTTTAGGTCCTTGTGCTGGAGGTGCTGTTTATTCACCGGCTTTAACTGATTTTATCTTTATGGTTGAAAATACAAGTAAGATGTTTTTAACTGGACCTAGTGTAATTAAATCAGTAACAGGTGAAGAAGTTTCTGCAGAAGACTTAGGTGGTGTTGGAGCACATGGTCAATTAAGTGGTGTAGCTCATTTTGCAACTCAGAATGAAGAAGAATGCTTAATGCAAATTAGAGAGTTATTAAGTTATTTACCAGCTAATAACATGGAAGAACCACCTGAAATAGAAGGGTATGTTGCTGATTTACAAAAGAATACTCAACTAGAAGATATTGTACCAGGAAATCCAAATGAAGCTTATGATATGAAAGAAGTTATTAATGAGATTATTGATGCGGGTACTTTCTTTGAAGTTCAAGCAGATTATGCTAAAAATATCGTAGTTGGTTTAGCTAGAATTAATGGACAATCAGTGGGAATCATAGCCAATCAACCTAAGTATAAAGCAGGATGTCTTGATATTAATGCATCAGATAAAGCTGCTAGATTTATCAGAATGTGTGATTCTTATAATATACCATTGATTACATTAGTTGATGTGCCAGGATTCTTGCCAGGAATTTCTCAAGAGTATAATGGAATTATCCGTCATGGTGCTAAAATGTTATATGCTTATACAGAGGCTACAGTGCCAAAGGTTACTCTAGTAACAAGAAAAGCTTATGGTGGAGGATATATTGCAATGTGTAGTAAGTCTATGGATGCAGACTTAGTATTTGCTTGGCCTACAGCTGAAATAGCAGTTATGGGACCAAGTGGTGCTGCAAATATTATTTATCGTAAAGAGATTAATAACGCAGAGAATTCTGAGGAATTATTAGAGCAAAAGGTTGCAGAATATCGAGATAAGTTTGCTAATCCTTATGTAGCAGCTCAAAGAGGAATTGTTAATGATGTAATTAAATTTGAAGAAACTACTATAAAATTAGCTAATGCTTTACAGATGTTGCGTAGTAAAAGGGTTGATAGGCCTGAAAGAAAACATGGTAACATGCCATTATAGTAAGATAGGGAATTAATAACTAAACTTTCCATATCAAAGTTTGATTATTTTTGGTATTATGTTAGATGCGTGATATTAAAGTTTTCTATTTTCTAAAAAGTTAGTTATCAATTAATCTTAAAAGGCTAATTTAATTACTCAATAAATTTTTGTAAACTAATTTTTAAGAAATAAGAGGGGGGAGAAAGATGGAAAATTTTGGAACAGGATTAGAGATAAGCTTAATAGGAATGTTGGCAGTGATATTCACATTAAGTGCTCTAGGTGTAGTAATTAAAGTTATTGAAAAGCTTTTTCATGAGGAGACAGGTTATTTTTTTAAAAAGAAGAATGAAGATGAGGAAGTAGAGGCTAATGCAGAGGTTACCAAAAATGAAACAGTAAGTAATGAAGCAGAATCTACAAAAGGACTTACTGCAGCTAAGGTAGCTGCTATTAGTGCTGCTGTTACTTCCTATTTAATGGCAGAGGAGAGCGATTATGTTATTACATCTATTAAACCAGCAGGAACTAATTGGAAGCTAAGTGGTAGACAAAGTTTATTAGCAAACCAGTCAAATGTAGCTAAGAGTAGAAAAATAAGTAATGTAAAATTAAAGAGACAGAATAGATTAAGAAATTATAATAGCGGAGGTGCTCTAAAGAATGCGTAAATTTAAAATAGTAGTAGATAACGAAGAATATGAAGTAGAGGTTGAAGAAATGGAAGGTGGAGAAAGAAAGATTACAAAGACTGAGCCAGTTAAGGCCAAAACGACTACTCAGCCAAAGACTAACTCTGCACCTACACAGCCTAAACAAGAATCACAATCTGCGGGTGGCTCTGGTGATATAACAGCACCGTTACCAGGAGTAGTAACGGAAGTTTTAGTTAGTGAGGGAGACACAGTTAACTCTGAAGATGTAGTATTGATCTTAGAAGCTATGAAGATGGAAAATAAAATTCAAGCTAATGTAAGTGGAACAGTTAGTTCTATTGAAGTTAAAGAAGGAGAATCAGTTAACGAAGGAGACGCAATGGTAGTAATTAACTAAGAAAGGAGGAAGAGAAATTGGGAGCTAAAATATTACAATTTTTAAGTTCAACAGGATATGCCAATTTAGGTTATAAACAAGCAATTATGATTATAGTTGCAGGAATTTTATTCTATTTAGCTATCAAGAAAGAATATGAACCTCTTCTCTTAGTGCCTATGAGTTTTGGATTATTAATGGTTAATTTACCTTTAGGTGGGTTAATGGAGAAAGGTGGATTACTATATTATCTTTATTATGGTGTTAAGTTAGGGATATATCCTCCTTTAATCTTTATGGGGGTAGGAGCTATGACTGATTTTGGGCCGGCTTTAGCTAACCCTAAAACATTACTTTTAGGAGCAGCGGCTCAATTTGGAATCTTTGGAACATTACTAGGAGCGATTGCTTTAGGATTTACACTTCCAGAAGCAGGTTCTATTGGAATTATTGGTGGTGCAGATGGACCTACAGCTATCTTCTTAACATCTAAATTAGCGCCACATTTATTAGGACCGATAGCAATTGCAGCATATTCATATATGGCTTTAGTACCGATTATTCAACCGCCAATTATGAAGGCTTTAACTACTGAAGAAGAACGAAAGATTGAAATGAAACAGTTAAGAAAAGTTACTCAAACAGAGAAAATTGTTTTCCCAATAATTGTAATTGCTTTAGTAGGGTTATTCTTACCATCAGCTATACCATTATTAGGAATGTTAATGTTTGGTAACTTAATGAAAGAAAGTGGAGTTGTAGATCGTATTTTAGATACAGCTCAAAATTCATTAACTAATATTGTAACTATCTTTTTAGGTTTAACAGTAGGTGCTACAGCTAGTGCTGATAAATTCTTAACAGTTGACACTATTCAGATTATTGTTTTAGGATTAGTTGCTTTTTCAGTTGGAACTGCTACAGGAACACTATTCGGTAAACTAATGTCTAAATTAACTAATGGTGAAGTGAACCCATTAATTGGTTCAGCTGGAGTTTCTGCTGTACCTATGGCAGCTCGAGTAGTACAGACTGTTGGTCAAGAAGAAAATCCAAAAAACTTTCTATTAATGCATGCTATGGGGCCTAATGTGGCTGGAGTAATTGGTTCAGCAGTAGCGGCAGGAGTATTATTATCTTTAGTAGGATAGTAATGCTTAGCAAATGATTTTCATTTATTGTTTGAATTTGTCGCGAAATATTGTATAATGAAAATGAGTTAAGTTGTATTAGGCTTTAAATAGATTATTAAAATAGGGGGATAAGGTTATGACAGTTAATATTTTTAAGGAATTATTAACTAGTGTGGAAGCGAAGGAGAGAGTAGCTTTAAGTACTATTACTAAAGCTTCAGATTCTAAATTAGTAGGTAATAAATTATTAGTTAAAGATAACGGTAATTATTTAACTAATTTACCTACTGACGCTTTATCTAATGATGAATTAGATAAATTAACAGACTATACTTCAAGTTCTTTAGAGAGTGGTCAAATTGAAAATCTTGATCTAGAACTAGAAGAGAGTAAAGGGAGTATAGAATTTGTAGTCGAACCTTATCTCCCTAATCCCCGATTAATATTATTTGGTGGTGGGCATGTTGGACAGTCTTTATATGAATTCGCTAAGAAGTTAGATTTTAAATTAATAGTGGTTGATGATCGTCCATCATTTGCTAATCAAAAACTTTTTCCAGAGGTTAAGAGAGTAATTTGTACTGCTTTTGAAAATGTATCAGCTGAAATAGAAATTAATGAAGCAGACTATATTGTAATCGCCACTAGAGGACATCAACATGATTATACTTGTTTAAAACAAGTAATCAAATCCAAAGCTAAATATATAGGAATGTTAGGAAGTAAGAGAAGAGTATACTCTATATTCAATAGATTAAAAGAAGAGGACTATAGTGGAAATGAAATAGACCAAATTAATGCTCCAATTGGGTTAGATATAGGCTCTGAAACTCCAGAGGAAATTGGGATTAGTATCCTAGCTGAAATAATTAAGATTAGACGAACTGGAGATCAAAGTAATACTCTAATTGGTGAAGAAGCTATAGAGCTTTTAGCAGATTATCAAGGAGGACATGACACTTTAGCTTTAGCAACTATTATTGATACCAGTGGTTCTACTCCAAGAAAAGCAGGTTCTAAGATGGTTGTCTTACCAGATGGTCGTACAGTAGGAACTATTGGTGGTGGATGTGGTGAAGCTGAAGTAAGACAAAAAGCCTTGGATATCATTAATGGTCAATTGGATTCTTTAGTCCATACTAATAAGTTATCTAATGATGTAGCTGCTGAAGAAGGCATGGTTTGTGGTGGAAGGATGGAAGTCTTTATTGAGGCAATTCAAGTTTAATCTAAATTAGATTTTAAATTGGATTAAGGATTGATTCTATGTTAACTAAAGTTTTAGAAGTAGAAGCTGGAGATATAATTTCTCTAGTAGGTGCAGGTGGAAAAACTTCCACTATGTTTAGACTAGCTCAAGAATTAAAGCAAAGATCTCAAGATAAAATAATTACAACAACTACAACTAAAATTTTGAAACCAAGCTCTACTGAGACTGAAAAGTTAATTATCGGTAGAGATTTAACCGTTTTAATAGATAAAATAAATAGAGAAGAAGCATCTTTAGTAACAATTGCTAAAGAACTTACTAGTAATGGTAAGTTATCAGGGATAGACCCTGATTGGATTAATAGATTAACAGATTTAGATACAACTATTATTGTAGAAGCAGATGGAGCCGCTTGTAAAGATTTTAAGATTCCCAACCAACAAGAACCTATTCTTCCTTCCAAAACTGATTTATTACTACCGGTTATTGGTAGTAGAATAGTTGGAAAAGATTTAACCCCTCAAAATTTGCATCGTGCCTCTCTATTAAGAAAGATTAACCCTCAACTCCATTTAGGTCAGCCTATAACTGTTGAAATCATAGTTGAAATCTTATTAAACGATTCTGGTTATTCTTTATTAAATCAACAACAAAATTATAGAGTAATTCCTTTAATTAACCAAGTTGATACTCCACTTAGATATGATTTTGCATTGAAAATGGCAAAGCGTTTAGTTAAAGCAGGAATAGAAAAAGTAGTTTTGACTGCAGTTAAATCTAAAAAACCAGTAGTTAAGGTTGTGAAATCATGATTTCAGCCATAGTTTTAGCAGCCGGTATGTCGACTAGGTTAGGTAGGCCTAAACAGTTATTATCTTTAGGTGAAGAAACAATTATAGAGAGAGTTGTTGATAATCTTATAATGGCTAATGTTGATGAAATAGTAGTTGTGCTTGGTCATTATGATGATGAAATAAGGCCTTTATTGACCAGCCTAAATATTAAAATAGTTTATAATCCATACTATAAAGCAGGCCAGAGTACTTCCTTGGTTAGAGGTTTAAATTCTATTGAGGAAGATTGCACAGGAATTCTCTGTATGCTAGGAGATCAACCATTAGTTGAAGTAAATACCCTTAATCAATTAATTACTGAATTTAAATATGGAAAAGAATTGATTGTTTGGCCAGAATATAAAGGACAAAGAGGTAACCCAGTTATTTTTGATTCGAAATTGAAGATAGATATGTTAGAGATGGATGGAGACCAAGGGGCTAGGCCTTTACTTCATAAATATCGCACTCAGAGTAGAGGGATAGAAGTAAAAGACCAAGGGGTTGTTTTTGATATTGATACTGAAGAAGATTATGAAAAATTGTTAAATACTATGAATAGTTGAGAATTTTAATAGGAGTTGATAAGAGTGTTATCAGATACTAAAGTAGTGGTTAGAGGAGCTGGTGATTTAGCTACTGGTGTGATTTACAATCTATACCAAGCTGGGTTTCAGGTAGTAGCTACTGAAGTTGAAGAACCTTTAGTAGTTAGAAGAACAGTCTCTTTAGCTGAAGCAGTTTATCAAGGTGAATATAAGGTAGAGAATATCATAGCGAAAAAAACAGAAGATTTTGATAAAATAGAAAAGATTCTTGAAAGAAGTCAGGTTCCAGTTATTGTGGATCCTAAAGCTGAAATAATTAATTATTTTAAGCCAGATGTTGTAGTAGATGCTATTATGGCTAAAAAGAATTTAGGTACTCAGATTAATGATGCTGAAATTGTTATTGGTTTAGGTCCAGGATTTACAGCTAAAAAGGATGTCGATGCAGTAATTGAGACAGCTAGAGGGCATGATTTGGGTAGAATTATTTATAAAGGACAAACTAAACCTAATACTGGACTTCCTGGAAAAATAAAAGGCTATAGTAAGAAGAGAGTGTTCAAAAGCCCAGATAATGGTAAATTTACTTCGCCTAGAAAGATTGGAGATGAGATATCAGTAGGAGAGATATTTGGTTACGTAGGAGACATGGTTATAGAATCTAAGATTAATGGAGTAATTAGAGGTTTATTAAAATCAGGTATTAAGGTTAAAGAAGGAGTTAAATTAGGTGATGTAGACCCTAGAAGTATTAAAGATAATTGTTATACTATTTCTGATAAAGCTCGAGCTATTGGTGGAGCAGTGGTAACGTCAATTTTATCTTTAAGCAGAGGGTAATAGAATTTTTAAAAAATTATTTTAAGATGAAAATGAGGTGGTCTAATGAAGAAGGTACCGGTTAAAGAGGCAGTAGGCATGGTTTTAGGACATGATATGACTCAAATAATTCCTGGTGAATTTAAGGGAGTTAAGTTTGAGAAAGGTCATATAATTAAGGAAGAAGATATTCCAGTGTTAAAGAGTATGGGTAAGAATCATATTTATTCTTTTGAACTTGGAGAAGATCAATGTCATGAGGAAGAGGCAGCTGAGCGGATTGCTAAAGCAGTACAGGGAGAAAATATTAAACTCGTTGGCCCTAGTGAAGGGAAGATGAATTTGGTAGCTAAAAATGCTGGGGTACTTAAAGTTAATGAAGAAGCTTTAAGAGAAATAAATAGTTTTGATGATCTTATTTTAGCTACTCTGCATAATAATACAACTGTTGAAGAGGGACAGAATCTTGCTGGGACAAGAATAAATCCTTTAGTTATCGAATCTAAAAAGATTGATCAGGTTGAGGCTGCTTGTGAAAAAATCACAGGAGATATAATGTCAGTTAATTCTTTTCATCAGTTAAAGGTAGGTATCATAATTACTGGAAGTGAAGTCTATTCTGGTGAAATAGAAGACAAATTTGCTCCTGTTTTTAGACAAAAAATTAATGATTTAAATGCAGGTGTTTTAGGGGTTAATTATGCCCCAGATGATCCAGAATTAATTAAAGAAGAGATTTTTGATTTAATTGAAAAAGGGGCAGATGTGGTAGTTACTGGTGGCGGTATGTCTGTAGATCCTGATGATGTAACACCAGTAGGAATTAAAAAGACAGGGGCTAAAATAGAGACTTATGGGGCACCAGTACTACCAGGTTCTATGTTTATGTTAGCTTACCTTGATGAAATACCAATTTTAGGAATCCCGGCTTGTGGTATGTATAATAAATCTACAGTTTTTGATTTGGTGTTTCCTAGAATCTTAACTAAAGAACGGGTAATGAGAGAAGATATTATTGAAATGGCGCATGGTGGGTTATGTTTACAATGTGATGTCTGTCGTTATCCTGCGTGTTCTTTTGGAAAATAAATAATTTCCATTGTAGAATTTTGTCGAATATGATAGTATAATAAGTGATTTAGTAATATACAATAAATTGATTATTTTATTTTTAGGGTATAATTACAAAGGCATTGAGTGGATTTAAGACGAATTTTGATACTGAGGAACGGATAATGACAATTGATGTAGATAAATCACAAAATTGGTTTGAGAGTTTTGTTTAATTATTATTGTTAAAGATTTATGTATCAATTGTCTGAAATTTAGTTCATTTGTTGTGTGAAATTTAATCAATTCACATCACAAACATAAGTAATTTGAATTGATTAAAAGTAGGAGTAATAGCTTTAATAAATGTTCAATTATTTTAATAGTTATTTAAATAATTGAATTGTTGCTATTATAAAAAACCAATTAAATTGAAGAAAAAAGCTAGGAGGTGCCTAGAAATGATCAAGAATTTTGAGTACTTTAAACCCGTGAGTGTTGAAGAAGTATGTTCGCTTTTAAAGGCTCATGGTGAAAATGCTAAAGTATTAGCAGGTGGGACTGATTTAATTGTTGCTATGCAGGAAAAAGGTTTAGAACCAAAGCATGTCGTTGATATTAAGGCATTAGAGGGAATTGACAAGATAACTTATGATGAAGGAAAAGAAGTGTTAAGAATAGGTGCAGCTACTAAATTGAATATGATAGCTGAATCTGGAGTAGTAAGAGAGCATTGGGAAATTTTAGCTAATGCAGCTCGTACTGTAGGTTCGTATCAGATTAGAAATAGAGCTACTATTGGAGGTAATGTTTGTAATGCTTCTCCATCCGCGGACACGCTTACTTCTTTATTAGCTTTAGATGCTGAGATTAAGATTGTAGGCGTAACAGGCTGTAGAAGTGTAACAGCAGAAGATTTCTTTGTAGGACCGGGACAGACTATTTTAGAAGATGGTGAAATTGTAACAGAAATTCAAATTTGCAAACCTAAAGTCAATCAAGCTGGTAAGTATGTAAAACATTCTCGTAGAAAAGCTGTAGACTTAGCTATTATAGGTGTAGCTGTAGTTGGACAAAAAGATGATTCAGGTTATAACTTTAAGGTAGCTTTAGGTGCTGTAGCTCCTACACCATTTAGATCAACTGAAGTTGAAGAAATCTTAAATACTGATGAAATTACTGATGAAATAATTGATGAAGCTGCTAAGAAAGCGGCAGAATTAGTTTCTCCAATTACTGACTTAAGAGGAACTAAAGAATATCGAGAGAATATGATAGAGGTTCAGACTAAAAGAGGAATTGAAGAAGTTGTAGATAAATTAGGATAAATTAACCTTTCAATTTGAGGAGGGAAATTGATTATGAAGCAAAAGATAAAGTTTACTGTTAATGGTGAAGTTAGGGAGTATGAAGTTGCACCAAACCAAACATTATTAACTTTTATTAGAGAAGATATGGATTTAACTGGTGCTAAAGAAGGTTGTGCAGAAGGAGAATGTGGTGCTTGTACAGTTCTTCTTGACGGCAAAGCAGTTAATGCTTGCATGATGTTTGCAGTAGAAGCAGATGGCAAAGAGATTGAAACTATTGAAGGCTTAGCTAGTGGAAGTGGGCTTAGTGTAATCCAAGAAACATTTATTGAATATTCTGCCTTACAATGTGGATATTGTACGCCAGGTATGATTATGTCTACTGAGGCATTGTTAAGAAGAAATCCTAATCCAACAGATTTTGAAATTAGAGAAGCTATTGCTGGAAACTTGTGTCGTTGCACAGGATATACAAAGATTATAGAAGCTATTAAAGCTGTTGCAGAGAAAATTAATTAAATTTCAGTAAGGAGGGTGGCATAGTTATGGGGAAAGTAGTAGGAACAAATGTTAAGCGAAAAGATGGAATTGAAAAGGTAACTGGTTCAGCTAAATATACAGATGATTTAAAGATGAGCAATATGTTATACGGAAAAGTATTAAGAAGTCCTTATGAGCATGCTAAAATTATAAGTATTGATACTTCTAGAGCAGAAGCTCTACCAGGAGTTAAAGCAGTAATTACAGGAAAGGATTTCCCAAATGTAACAGGGTTATATATTGGAGATAGAACTGTATTAGCTATAGATAAAGTAAGGTTTATTGGTGATGCAGTGGCTGCAGTAGCTGCTGAAACATTAGAGACTGCTCAGAGAGCATTACAATCAATTGAAGTAAAATATGAAGAATTACCATCTCTTGTTGATCCAAAAGAATCACTGGAAGAAAAAGATCTTTTAATCCATGAAAATATTAATGATTATGGTCATGCTGACTTTATCCATCCGGTTAAGGATAGTAATATCAGTAATCATTTTAAGTTAAGAAAAGGGAATACTGATAAAGCTTTTAAAGAGGCTGATCACATTTATGAAGAAGAGTTTGAAGTACCAATGGTACAACACGTTCCAATTGAGACTCACGTTAGTGTTGCTCAATCTCAATTAAATGGAAAATTAAATATCTGGTCTAGTGCGCAGTCACCAGATGCTTTACGAGAATTAGTGGGAGTAGTTTTTGAAAAACCACTAAATCAAATTAGAGTTGATTCTGTACCGATTGGTGGTGGATTTGGTGGTAAAGCTGGTTTAAATCCAGAGACTCCAATTGCTGTAGCTTTATCTAAATCGGTACCAGGTCGCCCGGTAAAGATCACTTATACTCGTGCTGAAGAGTTTGAATGTGCAACCGCTCGACCAGGGCTTGTTGCTAGATATAAAACAGGCGTAAAAGAAGATGGAGATATCATTGCTCAAGAGATAGAGTATATTTGGGATGGTGGAGCATATAACGATTATACAGTAAACGTAAGTAAGACTGGAGGTTATTCTTGTGCCGGTCCTTATGAGATCCCAAATGTAAAAGGTGACTCCTATTGTGTTTATACTAATAGACCAGTGACAGGTGCTTATCGTGGTTTTGGTATGTGTGAGATTCACTGGGGTATTGAACAGCATATAGAGAATATTGCTGAAGATTTAGGTTTTACTCCTTTAGAAATGAGATTGAAGAATGCTCTTAAAGATGGTTCTAAGAATGTAACTGGTGAAGAATTATCAAATGTAGGATATAGTGAAACTTTAGAATTAACTGCTGAACAGATTAAGTTAGATGAAACAGAGGATACAGAAAATCCTAATAAAATTAGAGGAAAAGGTATTGCTGGAGGTTATAAAGGACCTTCTACACCTCCAAATGCAGCATCTAGTGCACTTATTCAGGTTTTAGCAGATGGTTCTATTAACTTATTAATCACTGCTACTGATATCGGTCAGGGAGCTTATACTGCTTTAGCTCAGATGGCTGCCGATGCATTAGGAGTTTCTATAGATGCTATTAATGTTTCAACTCCAAATACTGATTATACTCCTTATGAGTGGCAGACAGTAGGTAGTAGAACTACATTCTCAGTAGGAAATGCTATCATCAATGCTGCTGAAGATGCTAGAGAGCAATTATTTGATTATGCATCTGAGGACTTAGGAGTAGATATAGATGATTTAGACATGGAAGATTGTATTATCTTTGATACTACTGATCCAGAGAATACTGACAAACAAGCTCCAATTAGTAAATATGCTATTGGTCTACAGTATGCAGATGGAAGCGGTAGAGGTGGACAGGTAATCGGTCGTGGCGTATATATTCCAGAAGATGTGAGTAATCTTGATGAAAATGGTCAAGGTAGAACTGTAAATCACTGGACTTATGGTTGTCATGCTGCTGAAGTTGAAGTAGACACAAAGACAGGTCAAGTGGAAGTATTAAATATGATTTCTACTTTCGATGTAGGTACGGCAATCAATCCAGAATTAGTAGAAGGACAGTTAGAGGGTGGATTAGTCCAAGGTTTTGGTACAGCTCTATTTGAAGAGTTTGTATATGATGGAGGTAAGCTTCTAAACAAATCTTTTGTTGACTATAAGATTCCAACTGCTATGGATATACCAAATATCGAAACTAATATAGTAGAGAATGCATTAGAGCATGGTCCGTTTGGAGCCCGTGGAGTGGCTGAACCAGCAATGATTCCGGCTGCCCCTGCTATTGCTAATGCAGTTTATGATGCGATTGGTATTAGAATCAAAGACTTACCAATTACTCCAGAAAAGATTTTAAATGCATTAAAAGAAAAAGAAGGAAGTAATTAAAGTTTCTTATAAATAAAGTTAATTGCTCCTTGATTTAGTAATATTATTTAAATCAGGGAGCAATAACCCTAATCAATTGTTATGTAAAAGTTGTCGGAAAATTTTAAAAAATAAATTTTAGTAAATAAAGGGTTTAATAAATTTTGTAATTATAAAATTTATTTATAATGAAAGGAGGATTTGAAGCATAAAAGTTGCAAAAGAATAATCTGATTTAACTTTAAGGAAACATATTAACCAACAACCAAGAGGGGGTTATATTAAAATGGCAGTACAAGCAGATGAAAATACTAATAAAAAGGGAATTATTTATGGTTTAGATGATGTGCCAAAACCTTTTTCTAAAGCATTAGGATTAAGTCTTCAAACAATCTTAACAATGTTTGGAGCAACAGTAGCTGTACCATTATTATTAGGGCCTCAATTAGGTATGAATCCGGTGCAGATGGCTGTTTTAGTTAGTGCTTGTTTTATTGCAGCTGGTGTAGCAACTTTACTTCAAGTTAGTATTGGTACAGGTTTACCAATTATTCAAGGAACATCTTTCTCGTTTATTGCTCCATGTTTAGCGATAATTGCGTCAACTGATGCTGGTGGACCAGGGACTATGGCTTATATTTCTGGAGCTATTATGGCCGGGGCTGTAGTTGAGGCAATTATAGGTTATTCTGGTTTAATGGGACTCCTAAGAAAGTTCATTAGTCCAATAGTGATTGGACCGACTATTACGTTAATCGGTTTAGGATTATATGAAGCAGGAGCACCACAAGCTGGAGGAAACTGGGCAATTTCTATTATAGTGATTGTTACTGTATTATATTTCTCTTTAATGAGTAAGAACAAAAAACTTAGCTTATTCCCAATTTTAATTGCAGTAGTTATTGGGTATCTTGTAGCATTAGCGGGGTCTTTAACAGGGATTATAGAAGCAGGAGCACCTGGCTATGTAGACTTTGCTCCAGTGAGGAATGCACCATGGTTTAGAGATATTAAAACTTTAATTCTTCCGTGGGGAGTACCAAAGTTTAAGATATCTTATATCTTAGCGATGTTTGCTGCATATTTAGCATCAACAATTGAATCTTTTGGAGATTACTTCTCTATGGCTGATGTGTCAGGTGCACCAAAACCGACTACTAAGCAGATTAATAAAGGAATTGGTTCTGAAGGTATCGGTTGTTTTTTAGCTGGATTATTTGGTGGATTTGCTAATAGTAGTTATACTGAAAATATTGGTTGAGTAGGACTTACTAAAGTAGCAAGTAGATATGTAGCAATTGTAGCAGCTATCCTTTTAATTGGCTTAGGGTTATTTGCTAAGGTAGGTGCTTTAGTAGCTACCATTCCAAGTCCAGTAGTAGGTGGAGTTTATTGCGCATTATTTGGTTTAATTGCTGCAGTAGGTCTTAGTACTTTAATGAAAGCAGACATGAATTCTCAAAGAAACCAAATGATCGTTGGTTTTGCATTATTCATGGGCCTAAGTCTTCCAGTTTACTTTGGCAATAATCCATTAGAGCTTCCAAATGCTAAAGTAATAGCTGAAGTTGTTAATACTATTGGAAGCACTGGTATGGCAGTAACAGCAATTATAACTTTAGTTTTAGATAATGTTGTTCCTGGTACTGATGAAGAAAGAGGTCTTGCTTAATTCATAATTATAATGCCTTAAAGTAATAAAGATATATTCTATACATCCTCTTGCTTAATAATTTATTAAGTAAGGGGATGTTTTATCTTAAATATATATTTACAAATTATATGAAGCATGGTATAATTAATTGTGAAATGAATAACATACAAGAAAATAAAAGTTTTCTCTCCCTCTTTTTTAATAATACCTGCCTATATAGGCAGGTATTATTATTTTTTAAGCAGGAATTAATTTTAAAAATAAATTAATATATAATTATATTATTCTTTGTTTAAAATAAAAAAAGATATCTTTGTACAATTATTACAAAGGATTATTGATATTCATAGTAAAATATAATAAACTAAGGGTCAAGTAAAAAATTGTCGAAAAATTTAATCGAATTCAAAGATTAATTCTATTTTTAAGGATCAGAGGAGGGAATAGATATGCCAAAAGAGATAGGGATTACAGTTAGAGAAGCTTTAGAATTAAACCCATTAAAAGATGTTAAAGTAATAGCAGGTCAACAAGGTCTTGATAATACTATTAAGTATATTAATGTAATGGAAGTTCCAGATATTTTAGATTGGGTTAAAGAAGGCGAGTTTTTGATTACGACAACTTATTCAATGCGAGATGATTTTAAATTATTATCTACTCTTATTCCAAAATTGGATGATAGTAACTTAGCTGGTTTAGGAATTAAACCTGGGCGGTATATAGAAGAAATACCAGAAATGATGGTTAAACAAGCTGATGAATTAGGTTTTCCTTTATTGGAATTACCTTATGAAGTTTCGTTTTCAGAAATAATGGAGACTGTTTTAAGTGAAATTTTGAATGAACAGGCCAGTTTTTTAAAGATGTCCTTTGATATGCATAGTCATTTAATGGATGTAGTTTTGGATGGTGGAGGAATATCTGAGATAACAGGTACTTTATCCCAATTAATTAATAGTCCTGTTGCAATTGTTGATCCTAAATTTAAAATTTTATCTTTTTCACCATGTAAAGAAGAGAAAATGAATCTTTCTGATATTATACCTAAAGGTGATGAACTTGGCAGTAATTATTTAGATAAGGAATTAATCAAAAAAGATAAATTAGTAGGGCGTTTTAAAAGAACAGAAATTGAGATGAATGATAATGATTTATATCAGATGTCAATTCCTATTATGGGAGGACGTAAATTAAGAGGTCATATTTTTGTTTGGGAAGTAAATCAAAAATTAAAAAAAGTAGATTTAATGGCCATAGAGCGCTCTGCAACTGTAGCTGCTTTAGAAATGGTTAATCAACAAGCAATTTTTGAAGTTGAACGAAAATATCGTAATGAATTATTATATGATATCACTTCTGGTAAATTTGATTCACGGATAACAGTTATGGAACGAGCAAATTCAATCGGTTGGGATTTAAATAAGAATTATACAGTGATATTATTTGACTTAACAGCAAATCAAAGATCGATTAATAATTGTCAGAAAACTTTTCAGGAATTAAAGTCTACAGTTTTATCAGAGCTAAATTTATATTTAAAAAACAAGTATCCTGAAGTGATCTTAGGAGATAGAGGATCAAACATCATTCTATTATATCCTGTGGATATAGATGTAGATAAAACTGTAGAAGAGCAGCAGACAACTTTAGAAAAATTACAGGATCAAATTACAGAATTTGTGCAAGAGCTACTAAGGATAACGGATAGGTTAGTTAAACAAGAATTAATAGTAGGAGTAGGGAATTATTATGATGATATAAAGCGTTTACAAGATAGCTATGAAGAAGCTAAAAGTGTTCTTAAAGTAGTTAATGTTATTAAACGAGATAGTAATATTGTTTTCTTTGATGATTTAGGAATTTATAGATTATTATATAATCTTGAATCAGATGAGATTGACTCATTTATAAGTGATACTATTCGTTCATTAGTTGAATATGATCAAAAGAATAATACAGAATTTGTTGATACTTTAGAACAGTATTTTATTTGTAATGGTAATCTCAAGAAGATGGCTGACAATTTATTTTTACATTACAATAGTGTTTTATATAGAGTAGAGCGTATTCAAAAGATAATGGATGTGGATTTAGATGATAGAGAGCAAAGGCTTAATTTAGAGATAGGTTTAAAGTTAATGAATTTTAATAAAGAAGGAATTTAAATAAAATTTTAGCTGGTTAAGGAGATATAGTTATAATTGGATATAATATTGTTTATAGAGTTGTCTCTAGATGTTTTTAGGGACAGCTTTTTTATTTAGTAATTGTAGTTATTGAATTATAAATAAATTAAAAAAACCGCAATTTATAAAATATACATAATTACATAGAATATTTTTATAGTATCTTCACAAAGGCAAATGTCGAAAAATAGTAGAAATTAGATACTGAAGAAGATAATAAATAATTATATTATTATTATTTATATTTGATATTACATATAATAGTAGTTTACAAGAGTCTCATTGTGAAATATCAACAATATATTTGATTGATGATCATAATTTGTTTATAAAGGGAGTCAAGGTAGTAAGATAGAATATATTATATAGAGGCATCTGAAAAGTGTCGAAACTTTTCAGAGTATGTCATAGAATAGTATAAGCTATCGAATAAAAAATAATTTAGTAGGGAAGATTATAATGAGACTACAAAGCTTAAGGATTGGTTCAGATTTCAAAAGAAAATTAGTAACTCATCAAGCTTTGTTGGCGCAAGTAGAAAGTGTTTTTAAAAAAGTGGTTAATTTAGAGTTAGAAACTGGAGAATTAGTTTCTATATCTACTATTAATTCAAATGCACCAAATAATTTAGTATTAGAATCTTCTCAAATGCTTGACTTAACAAGTTTTGGAATTAAGCCTAGAGAAGAAGTGAAGTTGACTCCTAAAGTTATTAAATTTAAAAGGAAACGATTTCAAATAGAAGTAGATGGAAGTAAAACTTGGGATGGTAACTTAAAATTTGATTCTTTTATTGAAAATATATCTAAGTTCAAAGAAAATCTCCAATTCTTTATAGAGATTCTCTCTAGAGAAGGAGAGACTGCTGGCGTAGGTGAAATTGGCGCGTTATTACCACAGGTAATAGTACCAGAGGAAATGAATCAGCAGAAACTAAATAAATCATTGAATCCAGTTTCAAGAAAAGCCTTTCCTATAATAACCAATTTAATTCAAGCTACTTTGGATAACAATAAAGAACAGATAATTAAAAGTTCACAAGATTTAATAGGATTAGGTCCAGGACTAACTCCGGCTGGAGATGATTTCTTAGTTGGTTTTTATACTATGCTACAGATTATTGAAGCAAGGATAAATATAGATTATATTGATTTAGAATTAAAGAATAGATTGTTAGATGCAGCTGAAAGTAGGACAACATTAGTTAGTAAGTCAACTTTAAAATATATCCTTGAAGGAAAGGTTTCAGAAGTTATTTTGAGTTTAATTAATGCTTTATTTTTGGGTGGGGATGAAGAGGTTTTTTGTAGTACATTACAGCTTTTATCCCGAGGTAGTACATCTGGAACTGATATAGCAACAGGTATTTTAACTGGGGGATATATTTTATTAAATATGTTAGATGGTAATTACAAATAAATTATTCTTTTAACGAAGATAAGGAGGAAGTTAAATGGCTAAAAAAGTTGTAATTGATGAAAATAATTATTATGATTCTGTAACTTTGATGTCAATTTCTAAAGATATCAAGGGTATGGAAGGAATGACTGAGGCAGTAGTAGTAATGGCTACTCCTCATAACAAAGAATTATTAGAAAATGTAGGGCTTTTAACTGAAGAGGCTGATAATGCTTCACCAAAGGATATGGTGGTTGCTATTGAAGCTGATACAGATGAACTTGCAGAGGAAGCATTGAATTCTGTTACAGAAGCATTAGAAGCTAAAGCAAGTGCAGGTGGAGATGAAGATTATAGACCACGTACTTTAGATTCAGCTTTAGATGCTATGCCAGGTGCTAACTTAGCTATTGTCTCTGTACCAGGAGATTACGCTAAGAAAGAAGCAGAAAAGGCATTAAATAAAGGTTTACATGTAATGTTATTTAGTGACAATGTTCCAGTAGAAGAAGAGATTGAACTAAAAGAATTGGCAGCTGAAAAAGGATTACTACTTATGGGGCCTGATTGTGGTACTGCTGTTATTAATAATAAACCTTTAGCATTCTCTAATGTAGTTAGTGAAGGTAATATTGGTTTAGTAGCAGCTTCCGGAACAGGAGCTCAAGAAGTTAGTACAATAATCGATAAAAGTGGATTAGGAGTTTCTCAAGTAATTGGTACTGGAGGAAGAGACTTATCCACAGAAGTTGGCGGTAGAGAGATGCTAAAAGGATTAAAAGCATTAGCTGCTGACGATAGTACTGAAGTTATTGTATTAGTTTCTAAACCACCTGCTGATGAAGTTGTTAAAAAGATTTTAGCAGAGGTTGATGAAATTGATAAGCCAGTTGTAGTGAACTTCTTAGGTGGAAATGAAGATTTATTTGCTGATACTAAAGCTATTTATAGCAGTAATTTAGAGGAAGCTGCATTAAAAGCAGTAGCTTTAAGTGAAGGTGAAGAGTATGAAGCTAAAGAATTCACTATTCCAGAAGAAGAAGTAGCTAAGATTGTTGAAGAAGAGACTGCAAAATATAGTGATGCACAGAAATATTTAAGAGGACTTTATACAGGTGGAACATTATGTGATGAATCGATGTTAATCTTAGCAGATGAATTGGATGCACTTTATTCTAACATTCCTTTAAAGCCTGAATGGGTACTTGAAGATAATACTAAGAGTCAAGAAAATACTGCTCTTGACTTAGGAGAAGATGAGTTTACTCAAGGCAGACCTCATCCTATGATTGAACCATTTACTCGAGTAGAAAGAGTAGAAGTAGAGGCTGAAGATGAAGAAATGGCCATCTTATTAGCAGATGTTGTGTTAGGTTATGGTTCTCATGAGAATCCAGCTGGAGAATTAGCAGAAGCTATTAAAGAAGCTAAAGAAAAAGCTGAAGCTCGCGGTGGACACTTAACTACAATTGTATCTGTTTGTGGAACAGCAAATGACCCACAAGATTTAGAAGAACAGACGGCAAAGTTAGAAGAAGTTGGCGCTATTGTAATGCCTAGTAATGCACAGGCAGCTAGATTAGCAGCTAAAATTGTTCAGGAAATTAACTAAATTAACTATATATTCATTTCTCCTAAGAAAGGTGGTGAAGGTTGTGGAAGAGAAGATTTTAGAACTTTTTAACCAGAAATTAAAAGTTATTAATATTGGTTTAGATTCTTTCGCAGAAAGTTTAAAAGAAGAAGGTGTTGATGTAGTTCAGATGGATTGGGAACCTCCAGCAGGGGGAGATACTGAACTAGCTTCACTATTAGATTCATTAATGGATTAATTCTTTTTGAGACTAAATTTTTAAAATATAAATTTAAATTAAACTGTAAATTTCAAGGAGGTTATATTAATGAGTATTAGTATTAAAGAAGCAAATGCAAAAGCAGTTGAAAGAATGCAAAATGCAGAACCTGTATTAGTTGATATTAAGACAGCTGGGGATGTAATTCCAGAAATGACTAAAAAGACTATCCTTCACGCTGGACCACCGGTAGAATGGGAAAATATGTGTGGACCAATGAAAGGTGCTGTAATTGGAGCATTGATTTATGAAGGATTAGCTGAAGACGAAGATGAAGCAGTTGAATTAGCTGGTTCTGGTGAGATTACTTTTGATCCTTGCCACCACCACCAAGCTGTAGGACCGATGGCTGGAGTTACTTCTGCTTCTATGCCAGTATATGTTGTTGAAAATCAAGATCAAGGAAATAAAGCATTCTGTACAATTAACGAAGGTTTAGGTAAAGTATTAAGATATGGTGCCTATAGTGAAGAAGTAATTGAAAAGTTAAAGTGGATTGAAAATACTTTAGCTCCTGCACTTAAAGAAGCTTTAAGTTTAATGGAAGACGGAATTAACGTTAAAAATATGACTTCTCAAGCTATTCATATGGGTGATGAGTGTCACAACCGTAATAAAGCTGGTAGTGCATTATTCATTAGAGAGATCACTCCATATTTATTACAAACTGATATAGATAACGATACTATTAAAGATATGATTAACTTCATGGCAGATAATGAACACTTTTATTTAAATATTTCAATGCCAGCATGCAAGGCTACTATGGATGCAGCTCATGGTATTGAAGGAAGTACAATTATTACTGCTATGGCTAGAAATGGTGTTGAATTCGGAATTAGAATTAGTGGACTAGAAGAAGAATGGTTTACAGGAGAAGCTCAGGTAATTGATGGATTATTCTTCCCAGGTTATAGCACTGACGATGCTAACCCAGATATTGGAGACAGTACAATTTCTGAAACTGCTGCAATTGGTGGATTCGCTATGGCGGCTGCACCAGCAATCGTTGGTTTTGTAGGCGGCACACCTGAAGATGCAGTTAACTTCACTAAGTCTATGTATGAAATTAGTGTAGAGGAAAATGATACATTCACTATTCCAAGTATGGGCTTTAGAGGAACAGCTACAGGAATTGATGTTCGTAAGGTTGTAGAAACTGGAATCCTACCAACAATTAATACTGGAATTGCTCATAAGGATCCAGGAGTTGGACAGGTTGGTGCTGGTTTAGTAGATCCTCCGAAGAACTGTTTTGAAGATGCTTTAAGAGCTTTTGCTAAGAAATATAGAGGTTAATTTTAAATTAATATAATACTCGGGAGGTGTAAGTAATGAGTAAGCCATTAGAGGGAGTTAAGGTTTTAGATTTAACTCGAGTGCTAGCAGGACCATATTGTACAATGATGCTAGCAAACTTAGGAGCCGATGTAATTAAAGTTGAACGCCCAGGCGTTGGAGATGATGCTAGAAGTTTTGGGCCATTCTTTGAAGACGGTGAGGAGAGTGCTTACTTTGCTAGTTTAAATAGTGGTAAAAGAAGTATATCTTTGAATCTAAAAAATGAGAAAGATATAGAAATATTTAAACGGTTAGTAGAAAAGGTTGATGTTGTAACTGAGAACTTTCGACCTGGAACTATGGAGAAGCTAGGATTAGGATATGAAACTTTAAAAGAGATTAATCCCGAAATAATCTATGCTGCCACTTCAGGATTTGGTCATAGTGGTCCAGATTCTAAAAAAGCAGCATATGATATGATCGTTCAAGCTGCTAGTGGTGTAATGAGCATTACTGGAGAACCAGATGGATCACCGGTTAGAGTTGGAGTATCTGTTGGTGATATAGTAGCTGGAATGTTTACTGCTACAGGTATTGTATCTGCTTTACATCAGAGAAATACAACTGGTGAAGGTCAAAAAGTAGATGTAGCTATGTTAGATGGTCAGGTTGCTATTTTAGAAAATGCAATTGCTCGGTATATGGTGAGCGGTGAAGCACCAAAGCCATTAGGAGCACGTCATCCATCTATTACTCCTTTCCAGGCTTTCGAAGCTAAGGATGGTTGGTTTGTAATTGCAGCTGGGAATGATACTCTATGGGGCAAGTTATGTGAAGCAATTGGCCGTGAAGATTTAATAGATGATTCTCGCTTTAAGACTAATGCTGATAGATCAGATAACATCGAGGAATTAAATGAAGTCTTAGGTGAAGAGTTAGCTAAAAAGACTGTTGATGAATGGGTAGAGATAATTGATAATCATGGAGTACCGACTAGCCCTATTAATACTGTTGATAAGTTATTCGATTATCCACAAGTACAAGCTAGGAATATGTTACTTGACTTAGATGGGTATGAAGAAGACATGGCAGTAGCTGGTAATCCAATTAAGATGACTAATTTACCTGAAGAAGATTCTAAGCCACGGGCTCCTGAATTAGGAGAGCATAATGAAGAAGTTATTGATGAACTTTTAGATGGAGATAGACCAAAGATAGAAGTGGTTTAATTACTATGCGGATTAGATTAGGGGATAGATTTTAGGATCTTCCCCTAATAATCTATAAATAAAAACTAAAAAATTTAAAAGGGGCGATTTATAATGAAAATGTATGATTTAACTCAACCATTAAGTACTTCTACACCACCTTGGCCAACTTATGAACCATTTGAAATGAAGTATTTCAAAAGACTATCTACTGAAAGGGTAAATGGTCAAATTATTAGAACTAGTAACCATGTTGGTACTCACTTAGACGGAGAGCGCCATTTCTGGACTGCTGGTAGAGATATTGCTAGTATTCCTTTAGAAGATTTAGTTGGACCAGCAGCAGTAGTTGACGTTAGCGATGCTGTAGGAGAGTATGGAATTTATACTCCAGAAATGATCGAAGAAAGAGTAGAAGTTAAGACAGGTGATATTTTAATTATCCATACAGGATACCATCATTATGCATATAATAAGGAAGAAGCTGATGAAGAAGCTTATATGTGCAAGCATCCTGGACCTAACATGGAATTTGCTGAATGGTGTATGGAGAAAGAAATTAAGTGGGTTGGTGTTGATTGTGGTTCTGCAGATCACCCAATGAATACAGTTATTCGTAAGTTAAGACCAGACTTAGCTGAAGAGTGTGAAGAAAAGCTTGGTAAGCCGTTAACTGAAATTTTCCCTGATGAAGGTCGTCAGTTAATGCACACTAAATTATTCCCAGAAGGAATCATTCATGTTGAGAACATGGGTGGAGAAATTGATGAATTATTAAATCAAAGAACTACTATTGGATGTTTCCCTTGGAGAATGGTAGACGGTGAATCTAGTATTTCTCGTGTAGTTGCTTTTGACGGAATGGAGTAAGAATCAATTAAGATATTCTATAAATTAGAGTCCTATTAAAAAAGGCCAAGGTGGATTACATCTTTTAGTTCAGTCCTCCTTGGTCTCTTTTAAACTTAACTTTTGAATTAAATAATAGATTATATATTTTGGCTATTAATTTTGAGAATATTAAATCATAAATTGGAAAGGTGATTGAATAATGGAGAAGAGAGTGGCAGTAGCATTAGGAGGAAACGCAATTTTACAGGCTGGACAGGAAGGCACTGCTGATGAACAGTTAGCTAATGTTAAGAATGCTTGTGAACAGATAGCTAAGTTAATTGATAGTGGCTATGAGGTTGTAGTTAGTCATGGTAATGGTCCGCAAGTAGGTAGTCTTTTAATTCAGCATGAAGCTGGTAGTGATGAAGTACCACCTATGCCTTTAGAAATTTGTGGGGCACAGACTCAGGGACAAATTGGTTATATGGTACAACAATCTTTAGGAAATGTTTTTAGAGAATTAGATATTAATAAGAATGTGCTTACTACAGTAACTCAGGTAGTTGTTAATGAAGACGATGAGGCTTTTGCAAATCCTACTAAGCCAGTTGGTCCTTTTTATTCTGAAGAAGAAGCTAAAAAGGCTATGGAAGAAAAGGATGAAAACTGGATAGAAGATAGTGGACGAGGCTGGAGAAAAGTTGTTGCTTCCCCTGTACCACAAAAGATTGTAGAAACAGAATCTATCAAAGAATTAATTGCTAATGACAATGTTGTTGTAGCTTCTGGAGGTGGAGGAATTCCAGTAGTTGAAGATGAGAACGAACAACTATCTGGTGTTGAAGCAGTTATTGATAAAGACTTGGCTACTCGTAAATTAGCTGAAGAGGTAGATGCTGATATTTTGATGATTTTAACTGATGTACCAAATGTAGCAATTAATTTTGGTACTCCACAACAAGAGAATTTAGGTATACTAACTATCGCCGAGATGGAAGAATACCAAGCAGAAGGTCATTTTGGTACTGGTAGCATGGGACCTAAAGTACAAGCTGTAGTGGACTTTGTGAAGAATGGTGGAGAGAGAGCTATTATTACTTCTTTAGACCAAGCTTTAGAAGCTATTGAAGGTAAGACTGGAACACAAATCTGTGCTGATAAAGATGCTGTTAATCAGATAGCATAATTTAAGGAGTGAATAGATATGAAAAATTTTGTAGCAGCAGGTGTACAAATCGCTGTTAAACCTAATGATGTAGAAGCTAATTTAAATAAGGTTGTTAAATGGATAGATAAAGCTGTAGATGAATATGAAGCTGAATTGATCGTTTTTCCTGAGAGTATAACTACAGGATTTGATCCTGCTATGTCAGCTGATGAGTTATATGAATTAGTAAGTCCTATTCCAGGTAAAGTAACTGATCCAGTAGCAGAAGCTGCTAAAAAACATGGAGTTTATGTTGTTTTACCAACTTATGAATGTGGTGAAGAACCAGGTGTTGTTTATAATTCGTCAGCTCTAATTGGACCTGATGGCGAAGTAGTAGGAGTTTATCGTAAGACTCATCCTTTCCCTACAGAAAGATTAGCTGGAGGCGGCTGGGCTACTCCGGGTGGAGAGGCAAAAGTATATGATACTGAATTAGGTAAGATTGGAATGATCCTTTGTTATGATGGTGATTTCCCAGAATTAAGTAGATTGTTAGCTGTTAGAGGAGCAGAAGTAATTCTTAGACCATCAGCCTTATTAAGAAGCTTTGATATTTGGGAAATGACAAATAAAGCTAGAGCATATGACAATCATGTATATATGATTGGTGTAAATGCTGTCGGACCTGACGCTGGTAATAATTATAACTTTGGTCATAGTATGATTGTAAGTCCAATCGCACAGAAATTAGCTCAAGCCCGAGGCGTTGAAGAAATTATTGCTGTCGAATTAGATAATGATCCTATTAAGAATGTAAGTTTCGGTACTAAATCCCCTATGATCTTTGATCATTTAGAAGATAGAAACATTGGTATGTATGAAGAAATTTTAAAAGAGGCAAAAAGTCAGTTCGAACCGTCTAAACGAATCCCTTATAAGAAAACAGAAAATAAGTAAGTAGAAATAAATAACCATTGATTAATAATTTTAACCCCTTAAAATTAATTTAATAGATGATAAATTTAAAGAGGTAGCAACTCCCCCTTTTTTGTAGTTTCCCCTTGCAACTTTATTAATAAATTACAAAATGATTAATTGCTACCTCTTTTTATTATATATAATGGATTATAATTTAATCAAGATAATTTATGTTACCTTGACAGTATTTGAGACAACTGATATAATTAAGATTACAAGGCAAATTACTACAAAATTAGACTATATGTATAATAATACTACATATGAGTAGTAAATATAATTTACATAAATTAAAATATCCCTGGTAAAATAGCACGCTTATCGAAAGGTAAGGTCGCAAAGTCTTGAATCTACGGTATAATATATGCTATGATTGTCAGACTGCCGGAGGGGATGATAGGTTTATAAGTGGATTAACCCTATCCCTCTTTTATTAATTGAGGGTAGGGTTTTATTAATTTTATTTATCAAGTAAGGAGAGATAATAAGTATGAATTTAGTTGAGAAGTTACGTTCTAATTTAAGATTTAAATTAGTAGCTTTAATGATGGTGATTTTAGTCTTAGTAGTAACAACTATTTCTGGCTATCTTATTTATAAAAACCATACAGAAACGATGGCTAATTTTAGAAGGCAAGGTGAAGTATTAGCAGATATAATTAAGACTAGTAGTATGAATGCTGAAACTGCTTATAAACAAGCTGAAAATGTATTAGAACAAGATATGATAGCTGAAGCTAAATTATTAGCTAATTTAGTAGCAGCAGGTGATATTAATAATCAAGATCTAATTAAATTATCTAAAGAGACTGGGATTGATGAATTTTGGATTACTGATGGCAATGGAACAGTAACTTTAACTAATTTTACAGACGGATTAGGGTTTACTTTTCCAGATGATCCAGAGGCACAAGCTTATCCATTTAGAGCGATATTAGATAATCCAGATAAAGTGGTAGCTCAAAAAGCTATGGTTCGTGATGTAGATAATACTTTATTTAAGTTTGTTGGAGTCGGTAGATTAGATAAACCAGGTATAGTTCAAGTAGGGATGGATGCTAGTGTTTTAACTACTCTGAATGAGAAAATAGGTTTACAAAAGATTATAGACCAAGTCAGTAGCCAAGAAGCAATCTCTTACATAACAATTATAGATAAGAACTTACAAATAACGGAGAGTAGCAGTAATTATAAAAAATTCAAGGCAGAATTAAAGAATTATGTTAAAAAGAATCAAGGTATGCTAGGGCAAGTAATTAAAAATGGAGAATATAAGACTCAGTTATTGGAATTAAAGAATGATTACATTTATGAAATAATAGTTCCGTATAATGGAATGGCTTTAAGGATAGGTCTTGATTTCAATGAAACTGCAGCAGCTATGAATGAATCTAGAAATAGGGTGATTATGATTAGTATCATCTTATTATTGATTGCTGGTTTAATTATTAATTTCTTTGCTAAGAGAATTACAGGACCAATTCTAGATTTAGTAGAAGTTAGCCAGACAGTAGCAGCTGGAGACTTCTCACAGAAGATTGAAATTGACAGTGAAGATGAGATAGGTGAATTAGGTGAGTCTTATAATTATATGTTGAGTACTATTCGTCAAATCATCAAAGATATTTATGAAAATGCTGAACATTTAGAGACAGTCTTACAAGAAGCAACTGCGAGTGTGACGCAAGTTAATCAGAATACTAATCAATCTAGAGATTCAATAGGTGAGGTCAGTAAAGTCATTGGAGAGGTTTCTACTACTATTGAAGAATTATCTGATCGTTCCCATGATATATATTCAGCAGGAGAAAAAACATTTTCTGAAATTAAGAATACAGATCAAAAGATTGAATATGGTAATAGGATTTTAGATGATGCGATTGAATCCATGAAGAATTTAGAAAATAAAGTTGAACAGATTGGCGAAATTTCCAATACAATTATGGAGATTACTGAGCAGACGAATCTATTAGCTTTAAATGCTGCAATTGAGGCAGCACGGGCTGGAGAACAAGGTAGAGGTTTTGCAGTAGTGGCTGATGAAATTAGAGAGTTAGCTGAAAGGAGTGCGACCTCAACGCAAAAAATCCAAGATATAATTAATGGAGTAAAAGGTGCTACACATAATATGCGTGAAATTACTATAGGTACTGAAGAATCTGATGAGAATAGTATTGTTGATATTTTTGATTCAATCTCTGAAGCTTCAAACTTAATTACTGAAAATATGGATGATGTAATTGAAACAAGTGAAGACCAAGCCAGTAAGACAGAGGAAACAAGTGCTTCTACTGAAGAAATTTGGGCTTCTACTGAAGAGATAAATTCTAAGTTTGAAGAAGTAGCAGAATCAGTATCACATTTACAGGATATGTTAGAACAGATTGCTAAAGACAGTGAAGATTTAGTAGATAATATAGACGATAAAGTAACCAATATATAATAATATTACTTCTTTAAACTTATTATATGAAGATAAATTACTCAATAAGCCAATAATATATAATTAGATGGTCAATATATCTTGTGAGATTAGGGTATGTTGACCATTTTATTTGTAATTATTTCCTTTATAACTGTATATACTAACTTTATATTAACCATTATTAGAGATTGTTGCTTCAATTCCCAGGCTATGTTATAATGATAAAAGGTATCTAGATGTATATATGAAAGGGTGGTGAAGTTAATGAAGATTGACCAGGCTACAGTAGAGAAGGTAGCTATGTTAGCTAGGTTAGAATTATCAACAGAAGAAGAAGAAAAAATGACAGATCAATTAAATGATATTTTAGATTATGCGGACAAGCTAAATGAGTTGGATACTGAAGGTGTTGAACCAACAGCTCATGCTTTGCCGATTAAGAATGTTTTTAGAGAAGATGTTGTAGAAGAGTCATTAGATCGGGATATTGCTTTAGAGAATGCTCCAGAAAAGAAAGATGGGTCATTTAAAGTACCTAAGGTTATAGAAACTGGAGAGTAAATCGGTTAAGGAGGGACTGGAATGAAATTTTATGAATTAACTGCTCATGAATTGCATGAGAAGTTAAAAGCTGGTGAAGCAAGCGCACAAGAGGTAGTAGAAGCTATTTATGAACGAATTGAAGAAATAGAAGATGATGTACAAGCTTATATGACTTTAACTAAAGAAGTAGCATTGGACAAAGCTAAAAAGGTAGATGAAATGCTTGCTAATGGTGAAGAAATAAGTCCTTTAGCAGGAATACCAGTAGCTATTAAAGATAATATGTGTACTGAAGGAATAAAGACTACTTGTTCTTCAAATATCTTACATAACTTTAAGCCGCCTTATAATGCAACAGTAGTTGAAAAATTAGATAATGCTGATACTATTATGATTGGCAAGACGAATTTAGATGAATTTGCTATGGGTTCTTCTACTGAGAACTCTGGTTTCTTTACTACTAAGAATCCTTGGGATTTAGAGAGAGTACCAGGAGGTTCTAGTGGAGGGTCAGCAGCAGCGGTTGCTGCCGGAGAAGCCCTTATCTCTTTAGGGTCTGATACTGGTGGTTCAATTAGACAGCCAGCTGCGTTATGTGGTGTAGTAGGAATGAAACCTACTTATGGATTTGTGTCTAGATATGGATTAGTAGCTTTTGCTTCTTCATTAGACCAAATTGGACCATTTTCTAAAGATGTGACGGATTGTGCTTTAGCTTTAAATTATATTTGTGGTCATGGCCCACATGATTCCACTTCGGTTGATAGAGAAGTACCGGACTTTACTGAAGCTTTAGTCGATGATGTATCTGAAATGAAGATTGGAATTCCTAAAGAATACTTTGGTGAGGGAATAGATGCTGAGGTGAAGGAAGCAGTAGAAGCAGCTATTGAAAAATTAGAGGAATTAGGAGCTACTTGTGAGGAAGTTTCTTTACCACATACAGAGTATGCTTTGCCGACTTATTATTTAATAGCACCAGCAGAGGCTAGTTCAAATTTAGCTCGTTATGACGGAGTTAGATATGGTTATCGCTCTGAAAATGCTGATGGATTAATTGATATGTTTAAGAAGACTCGTAGTGAAGGGTTTGGAGATGAGGTTAAGCGTAGAATTATGCTAGGAACTTATGCTCTAAGTTCTGGATATTATGATGCTTATTATCTTAAGGCACAGAAGGTTAGAACATTAATTAAGGATGATTTTGAAAAAGTATTCGAAGATTATGATGTTATAATTTCACCAACTTCTCCATCAACAGCATTTAAGATTGGAGAGAAGAGTGATGATCCATTACAGATGTATATGTCTGATTTATGTACAATCCCAGCAAATCTAGCTGGAATTCCAGGTATTTCAATTCCTTGTGGATTTGATAGTGAAGGTTTACCTATTGGACTACAATTCTTAGGTAATCATTTTGCTGAAGAAAAATTAATTCAAGTAGCTTATGCTTTTGAACAGAATACAGATTTTCACCGACAGCGGCCAGAACTGTAATTTAATTGTGGAGGTGTAGAGAATGCTAGAAGATTATGATATTACTATTGGGTTAGAGGTACATGCCCAATTAGATACAGATACTAAGATTTTCTGTAGTTGTAGTAATGAATTTGGGGCAGAACCTAATGTGCACACTTGCCCAGTCTGTTTAGGTTTGCCAGGAGTATTACCAGTTTTAAATAAGAAAGCTGTAGATTATGCAGTTAAAGCAGGCTTAGCTTTAAACTGTGATATTGCTACTTTTAGTAAATTTGATCGTAAAAATTATTTTTATCCTGATTTACCAAAGGCATACCAGGTTTCCCAATTTGATTTACCTTTATGTACAGATGGATATATAGATGTAGAGACTGAGAATAATGAGGAAGCAGTCAGAATTAGCATTAATCGCATTCATATGGAAGAAGATGCTGGAAAGTTAGTACATTCAGATTCAGGAGATAGTTTAGTTGATTATAATAGAGTAGGGACTCCTTTAATTGAGATTGTAACAGAACCAGATATTCATTCACCTGCTCAAGCTATTGCTTACCTTAAGAAATTAAAAAGTATTTTGGAATATTTAGAGGTCTCTAATTGTAATATGGCCGAAGGTTCTTTAAGGTGTGATGCGAATGCTTCTATCAAACCAAAAGGTGCTAAAGAGTTAGGAACTAAGACAGAATTAAAGAATATGAACTCTTTTAAGGCTATAGAAAAAGGTCTAAAGTATGAGATTAAGCGGCAAGAGAAGGTTTTAGATTCTGGAGAAGAAGTAGTCCAAGAGACTAGAATGTGGGATGCTAATCAGGAGAGGACATTCTCAATGAGAGGTAAAGAGGAAGCTCATGATTATCGTTACTTTCCGGAACCAGATTTAGTTCCGATGGAAGTGGATAAAGCTTGGTTAGAAGATATTGCTGAGACTATTCCAGAATTACCAGCAGTTCGTAGAAAGAGATTTGTAGCAGAATTTGGGCTACCAGAATATGATGCTGAAGTTTTAATTGATTCTAAATCGGTTGCTGATTTCTTTGAAGCTACAGTAGAAAAGCATGATGATCCAAAGAGTGTTAGTAATTGGATTATGGGAGACTTAATGCGTTTATTAAATGAAGAAGACATAGAAATAGATGAAGCTAAAGTAGATCCAGATGGTTTAGCAAATATGTTAAAGCTATTAGATGACGATACTATATCAAGTAAAATAGCTAAAACTGTATTTGAAGAAATGTTCAATACAGGTAAAGCTCCTGATACTATTGTGGAAGAAAAAGGATTAAAGCAGATTAGTAATGAAGATGAATTAGGAAATATTGTTGATAAAGTAATAGAGGAAAATCCTGATGCAGTAGCTGATTATCAAGGTGGAAAAGATCAAGCTATCGGTTATTTAGTAGGTCAGATTATGAAAGAGACTAGAGGTAAAGCTGATCCTCAATTAACAAATGAAATGTTAAGAGAAAAATTAAATTAATTCTATTTTAGCCCTCTTAATTATAACGATTAAGAGGGTTATTTTGTATTTATATAAAAATCTTAATATTTATAATTTAGGATAAAAAATCATGATACAAATAATACTTTTATTATTTGTAAGTTGGGAGATGGTCTTAGGAAAGGTAATAAGGGTTGACAAAAAGCCAGTTAGATTGTATAATATAGCTATAGGATGTATTAAGTATGGGTATTGATGGGGGTAGAAAATTAAAGAGTACAGAGCTAAAATAAATTAGTTATATAATTTGTTTTAAATTGACTCTAAAGATTATACTTTAGAGTCTTTCTTTATACCATCTTTGTAATATTATACACTTTAATGTATAGTAATTAAGAAGAAGAGAAGAGGAGTGATTAGATGGAAGGAATAAAAATAGTTGATACTACTTTACGTGATGGAGAACAGACTGCAGGTGTTGTATTTGCAAATCGAGAAAAAATTAGGATTGCTAAATTGTTAGATCAAATTGGTGTAGATCAGATTGAGGCTGGAATTCCTGTAATGGGTGGAGATGAAAAAGAATCCATTAAAACAATAGTCAATGCTGAACTAGATGCTAGTATTATGGCGTGGAATCGGGCAGTAGTTTCTGATGTTAAGGCTTCTTTAGATTGTGGAGCAGACGCAGTAGCTATTTCAATTTCTACTTCAGATATTCATATTGAGCATAAGTTAAAGCAGGATAAAGACTGGGTGCTTTCTAATATGGTAAAAGCAGTAGAATTTGCTAAAAAGAATAACCTATATGTATCAGTTAATGCTGAGGATGCTTCACGGAGTGATAGAGAGTTCTTAATTAAGTTTGCCAAAGAGGCTAAAGAAGCAGGAGCAGATAGATTAAGATATTGTGACACTGTAGGAATTATGGAACCATTCGATATTCACGACCGAGTTAAATATATCATTGATGAAGTAGGTATAGACATAGAGATGCATACTCATAATGACTTCGGTTTAGCAGCAGCTAATGGTTTAGCTGGAGTTAGAGCAGGAGCAAATTACCTTGGAGTTACAGTTAATGGTTTAGGTGAAAGGGCCGGAAACGCTGCTTTAGAAGAAGTAGTTATGGCTTTAAAATACTTATATGATGTAAAGATGGAGTTTACTACTGAAGACTTTAGACAACTTTCTGAATATGTTGCTCGAGCATCTGCTCGGGACTTGCCAGCATGGAAGGCAATCGTGGGTACTAATATGTTTGCTCATGAATCTGGAATTCATGCTGATGGAGTATTAAAGAATGCATCTACTTATGAAGTATTTACTCCGGAAGAGGTAGGTTTAGAAAGACAAATTATTATCGGTAAACACTCTGGGAAGAAGGCTATCGTTAATAAATTTAGAGAGTATGGTATTAAATTAACGGATAAAGAAGCAGAAGAGGTTTTATCACGAGTCAGAGAGTCTGCTGTGCAGTATAAGAGGGCTTTATTTGATAAAGAATTGATATATATTTATGAAGATTATAAAGAAGAAGTAGGAGAAGAGTGGAAGCAAGAAAAGACTTCCTAATTTTCATACAACCTATTGATAAGTCGAGGAGGAATTATAATGCATACTGTAACATTGATTCCAGGGGATGGAATCGGACCTGAAGTTTCAAAAGCAGTACAAGAAATTATAAAAGCTGCTGGAGTAGAGATTAAGTGGGAAGAAATAAATGCTGGAGAAGGAGTAATGGATGAATATGGAACTCCATTACCTGATGAGGTTTTAGATACTATTCGTAAGAATAAGGTAGCATTAAAAGGCCCAATTACTACTCCCGTCGGAAGTGGTTTTAGAAGTGTTAATGTGGCTATTAGAAAAAAGTTAGATTTATATACTAATTTGCGTCCAGCTAAAGCTTTTGAAGGAGCGCCTACTAAGTTTAAAGATATTGATTTAGTAGTTTTTAGAGAAAATACAGAAGGATTATATGCTGGTATTGAGCATATGGTTGGAGATGATGCAGCAGAAAGTATTAAAGTAGTTACTAGAAAGGCTTCAAAGCGGATTGTTAAGGCTGCTTTTGAATATGCTAAAAAACATAATCGCGAGAAAGTAACTGCTGTGCATAAAGCCAATATTATGAAGTTAAGTGATGGTCTTTTCTTAGAAGTTGCTAGAGAAGTAGCTGAAGACTATCCAGAAGTAGAATTTGATGACCGTATTGTGGATAATATGTGTATGCAGTTAGTACAATATCCAGAGAAGTATGATGTATTAGTGCTTCCTAACCTATATGGAGATGTAGTCTCAGACCTCTGTGCTGGACTGATCGGTGGTTTAGGACTAACTCCTGGAGCTAATCTCGGTGATGAGATAGCTGTCTTTGAGGCGGTGCATGGTAGTGCTCCAGATATAGCAGGGGAGAATAAAGCTAATCCGGTTGCTCTATTATTATCTGGGGTTTTGATGTTACGTCATTTAGAAGAAACTGAGGCTGCTGATAATGTTGAAAAAGCTGTAGCTGAAGTTTTAGCTGAAGGTGAAATATTAACTGGAGATTTAGGTGGTCAAGCTAGTACAACTGAAATCACAGAAGCAATAATAGACAAACTCTAAATATACTACAAATATAAATTAATTGTAACATAATATGAAAATTATGCTAGCACTATCTAATAATTATTAGATAGTGCTAGCTTTAATTTGTGGGTTAGTATTTTATAGATCTATTTGAGATTGAGAAGGGAGAAATTAATTATGCAAATAATTGATTTTCATGCTCATGCTTTTCCTAAAAAAGTAGCAGCGAAGGCAATAGAGCAGCTAGAAACACATTATAATCTAAATATAAATAATACTGGAACTTTAGATAACCTTTTAGTAAGAGCAGAACAGGCTAATGTATATAGAATGATTTTACATGCTTCTGCAACTAATGCTAATCAGGTAGAGTCAGTTAATAATTGGGTTGCAAACGTAAGCTCTTCAAAGATAATAAAATTTGGGACAATACATCCAGAATATCCCGAAATAAGAAGGGAATTAGACAGATTAAAAGAATTAAAGATAAGAGGGATAAAGCTTCATCCAGATTTTCAAAAATTTGATTTAACAGATAAGAAGATGTATGACTTATATGAGATAATTGGAGATGAATTTTTGGTCCTTTTTCATGTAGGCGATGATGTTTACCCTACTGAAGATAATTATAGTACTCCTAAAAAGATGGCTCAGGTTATAAAAGATTTTCCAGAATTAGAAGTAATAGCAGGCCATTTAGGTGGATATAGGATGTGGGATGAAGCAGAAAAACATATTATTGGTAAAGATATTTATTTAGACACTTCTAGTGTCTTTCAATATATTTCATTAGAAAGAGGTAGTGAGCTAATAGAAGCTCATGGTGTAGAAAAGATTTTATTTGGTTCAGATTATCCTATGAAAGCACCAAGAGAAGAAATAAATAATATTTTAAATTTAGATTTAAGTTTAGAGGATAAGTGGAGAATTTTAACTAAGAATGGGCTTAAATTATTATCAGAATTAAAAATGTTATGATTTAATAATATAAAGTTAACTAGGAGAGGAGTCGAGGAGATGAAAGTAATAGATTTTCACACTCATGCTTTTCCAGAAGAAATTGCTGATAAAGCTATAGAACAGTTAGAAAATCATTATAAATTAGAGATAAGTAATACAGCAACTTTAGATAGTTTAGTAAAAAAAGTTGAAGAAGCAAATTTATATAAAGCAGTCTTACATACAGCAGCGATTGTGCCAGCACAGGTAAAAACAGTAAATAATTGGTTACTACAGATCGATAATGATAATTTAATTAAGTTTGGAACGATTCATCCTAGGTTTATAGGCTATAAGTCAGAATTAGCTCGGCTTAAAGAAACAGGAATTAAAGGTATCAAGTTACATCCTGATTTTCAACAGTTTGATATTCTGTCGGAAGAGGCATATGATATTTATGAAGCTATTGGAAGTGATTTTTTAGTCCTATTCCATGTTGGTGATGATGTGGATGATCCAGATGGTGATTATAGTACACCTAAAAAGATTGCTCAGGTTATAAAAGATTTTCCTGATTTAAGGGTGATTGCTGCTCATTTAGGTGGTTATCAAATGTGGAATGAGGTTAAAAAATATCTATTTGGAAAAGATATTTATATTGACACTTCTAGTGCTTTAGACTTCTTATCTTCAAGTGAAGCAACAGAAATAATTAAAGGACATGGTATAGATAAGGTTTTATTTGGATCAGACTTTCCAATTAAATCCCCTTTACAAGAGATGAGACAGTTATCAAAGTTAGATTTAAGTTTAATGGAACGGGTAAAAATTTTAGGTAAGAATGCTCTAGATTTATTTGAAGAATTAGGAATAGAATAAAGGAGAGGGTAGGTAGTGTCCAAATCTAAACCAGTTAAAATAGGCGAACAAGTAATAATTGAACTAGAAAATTTAGCTTATGGTGGTGATGTAGTAGGTAGAAAAGATGGTTTTGCTATTTTTATTTCAGAAGGGGTTCCTGGAGAGAAGGTTAAGATAGAAATTACAAAAGTTAAGAAAAATTATGCACGAGCAAAGATTATTGAAATTATTGAGCCAGCTGATGAGAGAATAACGGGAAAATGTGAAGTTAGTAGTGCTTGTGGTGGTTGTCAACTACAACATATTAATTATCCAGCTCAATTAGAATATAAGCAAGAGATAGTTAGGGATGCCGTAGAAAGGATTGGGCACTTACAGGAGGTGCAGATTAAACCAGTAATAGGGATGGAGAATCCTTATTTTTATCGAAATAAGGCCCAGTTTCCTTTAGGGTTAAAAGATGAAGAGGTGATAACTGGCTTTTATGCTGCAGGTAGTCATCAGATTATTGATATGAGTGAATGTTTGATTCAACATCAGTTGATAAATAGAATAATTAAGAAGAGTATTGAATTAATTGAGGATTATGAGATTACTATTTATAATGAAAAGACTAATAAAGGATTATTAAGACATTTAGTTGTAAGAGTAGGAGTCTGTACTAATCAAGCTATGTTGGTATTTGTAACAAATGGAGACAGATTACCTTATGAGCAGGAGATAAGTCAGAAGTTAATGTCTGAGATTTCTGAATTAATTAGTATTCAACAAAATATTAATCAACAAAAGACTAATGTTATTTTAGGAGATAAGACTTGTTTATTAGCAGGAAAAAATAAAATAATAGATTACATAGGTAATATTAGATATAAGATATCTGCTGAGTCTTTCTTTCAAGTTAATACTTTACAGGCTAAAAGACTTTATGACCAAGTATTAAAGTATGCAGATTTAACTGAAGAAGAAAGGGTAGTTGATGCTTATTGTGGAATAGGTTCGATTTCACTATATTTAGCTCAAGATGCTAAGGAAGTATATGGCATTGAAGTTGTTAGTCAAGCTATTAAAGATGCTAAAGAGAATGCTAAATTAAATCAAATAGATAATTGTAATTTTGAAGTAGGTAAAGTAAGAGAAGTTTTACCTAAATTGAGAGCAGAAGGTTTAGCTCCAGAAGTAGTAGTGGTTGATCCCCCGCGAAAAGGATGTCATCAAGAGGTTTTAGAGGCATTTTTAGAATTAGCTCCTGAAAAGATTATCTATGTTTCGTGTAATCCAAGTAGTTTAGCTAGAGATTTAAAGTTTTTAACTGCTGATGATTATAAAGTAGAAGTAATCCAGCCGGTTGATATGTTTCCCCAGACCTATCATATTGAATCGGTAGCCAAAATAGTTAAAAATTCTTAAGTTATGCATGTATAACTATATTTTATAATGTGTACACTAAGATTGCATTATATAAAATATAAAGATGCCCAGTAAGGGTAAAGAATTAGGAGGAATTAAGTTTTATGAAAACAGGAACAGTTAAGTGGTTTAGTAATGAAAAAGGGTATGGATTTATTGAAGTACCAGATGAAGATGATGTTTTTGTACATTATTCAGCTATTGAAGCTGATGGATTTAAGTCTTTAGAAGAAGGACAACAAGTAGAGTTTGATGTAGTAGATGGGGATCGAGGACTACAAGCAACTAATGTAAGTATAATATAATATTATACTTAAAGTAGTTATTAATGAAAAATTAAATATTAGGTAATATAAAGGTCTGGGAAGATATTCCTAGACCTTTTTTAAGTTTTAAATAATATTTTTTTATTTAGGAGGCAACTTAATAATGATGGAAATAGAATTTAAAGTAAAAGTTACTTATGATCAAGAAGCTGATTTAGGGTATATTTATTTAGCAGAAATTTGTGAAGGAGAAGTGGAGTATTCAATTAAAGTTGAAGATAAAGTTCTAGATTTTGATGGAGAAGGACGCTTATTAGGGATTGAATTCTTAGATGGTAAGGCAGGTTTGCCTAAGTCACTTATCTCTAAGTTAGAGGGAGAGAAGTAAAAAAGTTTTTCGACATGGATACTTAAATCTTGACAAATAGATTTAAGTATTATAATATATAAATATATAAAGGGATTGGGAGGAAATGAATAATTAAAGCTTTATTTTAATAAGTGATTTAGATAATTAAATAATTAATTTTATAATTCATTGACCTATACTATACTAAATTCGTTAATTTAGAGGAGGCAGAAGAATGTCTAACAAGATATTAATAATTGGTGGTGTAGCCGGTGGAGCAAGTACAGCGGCTAGACTACGAAGAATGGATGAAGATGCAGAAATCATTATGTTTGAAAGAGGAGAATATATCTCTTTTGCTAATTGTGGATTACCATATTACATTGGGGGAACTATTGAGGAACGAGATAAATTATTAGTACAGACTCCAGATAAGATGGGGGCTAGATTTAATATAGATATTAAAGTAAAGAATGAAGTAATTGATATTAATCCTAGTGAACAGGAAATTAAAGTGAAAGATTTATCTAATGATGAAGAGTATGTCGAGGATTATGATTATTTGGTCTTATCTCCAGGGGCTGAACCGATTAAACCATCTATTCCAGGGATTGAGAATGAGCGGATTTTCACATTGCGTAATATTCCAGACACAGATGCAATTAAAAAGTATTTAGATGATAAGAATCCAGAGAAAGCAGTAGTAATTGGTGGTGGATTCATTGGCCTAGAAATGGTGGAAAATTTACATGATCAAGGTTTAGATGTTTCTTTAGTAGAAGCAGCTGACCAGGTAATGGGACCTATTGATTATGAAATGGCATCTATTCTTCATAATCATATGCGTCAAAAAGAAGTTAAGCTTTACTTAGAAGATGGAGTAAAGGCTTTTGAAGATAACGATAATATGACTGATGTCATTTTAGAAAGTGGTAAAGAATTAGAAGCAGATATGATTATTATGGCTATTGGAGTTAAACCAAGTGTAGAATTAGCCAAAAAAGCGGGCTTAGAACTAGGTGAGACTGGTGCTATTTTAGTTGATGAATATATGAAGACATCAGAGGAAAATATATATGCTTTAGGTGATGCTGTTGAGGTTAAAGATTATGTAACTGGAAATAAGACTCATATTCCTCTAGCAGGACCGGCTAATAAACAAGGTAGAATAGTGGCTAATAACTTAACTGGTCGTAAAGATAAATTTACAGGAACGCAAGGTAGCTCAGTAGCTAAAATTTTTGATTTAACTGTGGCTTCGACTGGGAAGAATGAAAAGAGCTTAGAACAAGAAGGAATTGATTATGAAGTTTCATTTACAATGTCTAAATCTCATGCAGGTTATTATCCAGGTGCTATTCCAATGACCGTAAAGATTTTATTTAAGCCAGAAGATGGTGAAGTATTAGGAGCACAGATTGTTGGTCGAGACGGTGTAGATAAGAGAATTGATGTTTTAGCGACAGCACTTAGATTCAAAAAGACAGTATTTGACTTACAAGAATTAGAGTTAGCATATGCTCCACCTTATTCTTCGGCTAAAGATCCAGTAAATATGGCTGGTTTTACTGCTGGTAATATTCTTAATGGAGAAATGGATATTATTCATTGGTCAGAAATAGATGAGTTAGATGAAAATAATACATTTTTGTTGGATATTAGAACAGAAGTTGAGAATGACTTAGGAGCAATTGATGGTTCAACAAATATTCCATTAAATGATTTAAGAGATAGATTAAATGAGATTCCAAAGGACAAAGAAATTATTGTATATTGTCAAGTAGGCTTACGAGGCTATATAGCAACTCGAATTTTATTACAGAATGGATTTAAGGACATACGAAATTTAAGTGGTGGCTATCGATTATATAAACAAGTGCAAAAAGACAAAGAGTTTAGAAAAGATGACCCTAGTAATGTTACAGGTTCTGCTAGTGGTTCGGCTACTAAAGGGAAGGAATCGCAACAAAAAAATGAGCATGTGGAAAGAGGAAAAGATGAGTTAATCGCTAGAGAGAATGGAGATATAGAAACTGATGAGACAGGTGAACCTTTAGGTGATGTAGAGACATTTAAAGTGGATGCTTGTGGATTACAATGTCCAGGACCGATTATGCAGGTCTATCGTAAAATGGAGGAATTAGATCCTGGTGATATTTTAGAAGCATCAGCTACTGACCCAGCTTTCAGTGCTGACATTGAATCATGGTGTGAGTCAACAGGTAATACTTTATTAAAGTTAGATACAGAAGGAAATAAATTCATTGCTTTCATTAAAAAAGGTGGAGAAGCAGGAGAGAAGAATGAAGTAGCTGAATCCTTAGGTAAGGCTGTAGGAGATAATAAAACAATGGTAGTCTTTAGTGATGATTTAGATAGAGTATTGGCTTCGTTCATTATTGCTAATGGTGCCGCTTCTATGGGCAAAGAGGTAACGATGTTCTTCACTTTTTGGGGCTTGAATGTACTACGAAAAGATGAATATGTAGATGTAGAAAAAGGATTTATGGATAAAATGTTCAGTTCTATGATGCCACGAGGAAGTAAAAGATTAGGGCTTTCTAAGATGAATATGATGGGTATGGGACGTAAAATGATGAGAAAAGTAATGGAAAATAAGAATGTAGATTCTTTAGAAGCATTAATTGGTCAAGCTAAATTATCAGGAGTTAATTTAGTAGCTTGCCAAATGTCTATGGATGTATTAGGAATTAAAAAAGAAGAATTAATTGATGGTGTAGACCTAGGAGGAGTTGCAACTTATCTTAATGAAGCTGAAGGTTCAAATATGAACTTGTTTATCTAAAGAGTAAATAGTTTATCACCTTAAACTTAGGTCGTTCTCAATTAATGGGGACGACCTAATTATATATTAATTTAAATATGTTTAATGGAAAATATATCTTATTAATCTTGACAAAAGCATGTAAATATTTTAATATTTAGATAAAGGGATTAATTAAAATGAGTTTATTATATAATAATATGAATTAAGCTAGGAGGGGAATCAGTGGCAAAATATCAAGAGATTAAGGTTAATATGGAGGAGTTGAAAAGGAAGACAAAAATTTTAAAGGCTTTATCTCATCCAGCAAGATTATGTATTGTAAAGGGATTATTGAATATAGGAAGCAGTAATGTTTCTAATTTGCAAAATTGTATGGAGATGCCACAGTCTACAGTTTCACAACATTTGGCTAAATTAAGGAGCGCAGGAATTATAAAGGGTGAAAGAGAAGGGGTTCAAGTTAATTATTCAGTAGTTAATGAAGATGCTAAAAGAATAATAGAATCATTATTTGAATAATAATATTATTTAAATGGTAAATAATAAATTTTAAGATATGATTTATAGTATGGAAAAGGAGGAAGAATGTATGAGTAATAAAATATTAATAGTTGGTGGTGTAGCTGGTGGAGCAAGTACAGCTGCTAGACTACGAAGAATGGATGAAGATGCAGAAATCATTATGTTTGAAAGAGGAGAATATATCTCTTTTGCTAATTGTGGACTACCATATTATATTGGTGGTACCATTGAAAAAAGAGATAAATTATTAGTACAGACTCCAAAGAAGATGGGAAATAGGTTCAATATAGATGTTAGAGTAGAGAATGAAGTAATTGATATTAATCCTAATAAACAGGAGATTAAAGTGAAAGATTTAACTAATAACGAAGAGTACGTCGAGGATTATGATTACCTGGTTTTATCTCCAGGAGCAGAACCGATCAAACCACCTATTCCAGGGATTGAGGATGAGCGGATTTTTACTTTGCGTAATATTCCAGATACAGATGAGATTAAGGGGTATTTAGATGAGAAAAATCCAGAGAAAGCCGTAGTAATTGGCGGTGGATTCATTGGAATAGAAATGGTAGAAAATTTACATGATCAAGGTTTAGATGTTTCTTTAGTAGAAGCAGCTGACCAGGTAATGGGACCTATTGATTATGATATGGCATCTATTCTTCATAATCATATGCGAGAGCAAGGAATCAAACTCTATTTAGAAGATGGAGTAAAATCTTTTGAAGATAAAGGTAATGTGACTGATGTTGTTTTAGAAAGTGGTAAGCAGTTAGACGCTGATATGATTATTATGGCCATTGGAGTTAAGCCGAATGTAGAATTAGCTGAAAAAGCAGATTTAGAGTTAGGTGAAACCGGTGCTATTTTAGTTGATGAATATATGAAGACCTCTGATGAGAATATATATGCTTTAGGTGATGCTATTGAGGTTAAAGATTATGTTACTGGAAATAGGACTCATATACCTTTGGCAGGACCAGCTAATAAACAAGGTAGAATAGTAGCTAATAATTTAGCAGGACGTAAAGAGAAGTTTACAGGAACACAAGGTAGTTCAGTGGCGAAAGTCTTTGATTGTACTGTGGCTTCGACTGGGAAGAATGAAGAGAGTTTACAACAGGAAGGCATTGATTATCAAGCCTCTATTACAATTTCTCGTTCTCATGCTGGTTATTATCCTGGCGGATTAAGAATGTTTGTAAAGGTTTTATTTAAGCCAGAAGATGGTGAATTACTAGGAGCACAGATTGTTGGTTTAGATGGTGTAGATAAAAGAATTGATGTTTTAGCGACAGTACTTAGATTTAAGAAGACAGTATTTGACTTGCAAGAATTAGAGTTAGCATATGCACCGCCATATTCTTCAGCTAAAGATCCAGTAAATATGGCTGGTTTTGTTGCTGGTAACCTTCTTAAAGAAATAACAGATATTATCCATTGGTGGGAGTTAGATGAGTTGGATTGGCAGGACAAACTATTAGTAGATACTAGGTCAGCGTCAGAGAATAGAATGGGGTCTATTGAAGATATGGCAGGTATTGAAAATAGTATAAATATTCCTCTTAGTGAATTTCGAAATAGATTAGATGAATTACCTAAAGATAAAGAGTTAATTCTTTATTGTGGAAGTGGGTTACGTTCCTATATAGCGTCTCGGATTTTATTACAGAATGGGTTTGATAAGGTAAAAAATCTAAGTGGAGGATATAGACTTTATACAGAGATTCATCAAGATAAAGAAGCAAGGTCTGAAAGTGGTTTAAAAGATAAAGTAGAACATGGTCAAATTGTTACTGATGAGACTGGAGAACCTGTAGGTGATATTATTACTTTAAATCTTTGTGGAGAGCAGTGTTTAGATATAGGTAAGAAGTTAGAGAAAAAGGCAAAAGAGTTGAAAGAAGATGATATTTTAGAAGTGGTGGTTGATGGTCCAGACTTTAGAAATGATATCAAGTCTTGGTGTCAAGAAACTAATTATGAGATAGTAGAGATAAAGCAGAATGATAATAAGTTCAATATATTTATTACCAATTAATTATACTTAAAATTTAACTATTGATTTTTCTAATAACTATAAAAGCCCGTCTTAAAAACAAGGCGGGCTTTTATATATTATTTTTGGTTTGTAAAAGTTCAATAAGTAATGTATAATTATAACATGAATATAGTACATGAGGAGGAGAGTAATAAGGTATGAAGAAAGTTGAGCTAATCGAGATCTTAGAAAATTATAAAATGAAAGCAATAGAGAGAAAGAGGACATATGATTTACCACCGAGACCATTAACAGCTAAAGAAGTTGAAGGATTAATGGCTGGATTAGAAATTGGAAATTTAAATCAAGAAGAATTTATTGTTTTTGAAACAGAGCAAGTGGACGAGTTAATTTTGAGGTTAATTTCTGAAGAAGTAAAAAGAGGTACTTTCCCTTCTTCTTATCAAAAAGCTAAAGGATTAGCTAAAGTTGTTAAAGGGGAGCTTGAATCAGAATATTTAAGTCCAGAAGAAGCTTTAGATTTATTAGCAGAAATGAAAGGTGGCGCAGCTACTATTGAGCTAATAGATATATTAACAGAAGACTTATTTGTTAAAAAAGTGACTGATGTTTTAGAGGGAACAGTATTAGTAAATGAGTCTGAATTTAAAGAAGTTGCCCAGTTAGCTGTTAATAATGAAGCAGCTCGAGATATTATTAAAAGTTGGGCAGAACGAAAGTTTGCTCAAGGTTGGGATTTAGAAGATATATATGAAGGAATTACAATTAAAGTAGGAAACAATATTACTACTGGACATTTAAGTCCTTCTAAGAATGCTGATAGTAGAACAGATCACCCACGCCACGCTCAATTTATTATGGATGGTAGAGAAGATGAGGAAGATTTTTTAGAGCGTTTAGAAGAATTAAAGATTGAAGATGATAATATTATCTTTGTAGCAGGTGCAGCTTTGGGAGAAGGTTCTTCGCGAAAATCGGCTACTTATACTATGTTACAAGTATTAGGTGAACCGGTTACAGGTGAGCCAGAAATGAAAGCCGGCGGCGTAGTAGTAGCAAAAAGCTTTGCCCCAATCTTTAAGAATTCATTAGTGGCTTCTGGTATCTTACCGGTTGAATGTGACACCGATCCGATCAAAGAGGGAGATCAATTGAGAGTAGATGTAGCTAATGAAAAATTAATTATTAATGATGAAGAAGAATTAGATATTAAATTACCGATTCAATTTAAATTAAATAAAATAGCTGCTGGAGGAATGACTTACTTTGATGCAGGTAATGAACTACAAGAATGGGCTGCCCAATATTGTAAAGAGAATAATATAGATTTTGATGAAAACAAATTACCAGTAGGAGCTAAGCAAGAAGATGAAAATCCACCGCAAACTTTAGCACAAAAAATTGTAGGGTTAAATAGATTAGATGGGAAAGAGACTATTCTACCAGGCGAGACAGCTACAGTAGCAGTTAGAGCTGTTTATTCTCAAGACACGACAGGCCCAATGACTCTTGATGAATATCAATCTATGGCTGGTGGAGATTTTGGGGCTGAAGCAGTAGTACAATCACTTTGTCATACAGGTGAATGTCCATCTAGTGAAGACAGAAATAGACATAAGTTTATTGATGAATTTGTAACTGAACGGGGTGGAGTCTGCTTAGAACCAGGTGAAGGTATTATCCATACTATCGGTAATCGTTTTATACTGCCTGCAGATGTAGTTGTAGGTGGAGATTCACATACTAGAACTCCTAGAGGAGTCTCTTTTCCTGCTGCATCGGACATTGTAGCTGGGGCTATGAAGTATGGTAAACAGGACTTAACTATGGATGAGTCAGTAAGGGTAGTCTTTAAAGGAGAACCGAAGGAAGGAATTACAGCTCGGGACTTAGTTTCTACTTTGGTTCTTTATGCGGAAAAGACTATAGGTAAAGATATATATAATGGACGAATCATTGAAATGGAAGGTGTAGAATTTTTAAATTCTAATGAAAGATATATATTAACAAATGCTGTAGCAGAAAGAAGTGCTTCTGCAGGTACAGTACCATCTGATCAGACTACTTTAGAGACTATTAAAGATAACTTAGAATATTTAAAGTCACGACCAGATGTTGAGGAGTCTCCATCGGTTAAGGATACTATTAATACTATAGAAGAGTTTTTATCAGATCCAGTATTACCAAAGGCTGATAAGGGGGCTGAATATGCAGCTACAATTGAAATTCCATTAGGTGAAGTGGATGAACCGTTGGTAGCTAAACCGCATCATCCTGATAATGTAGCCCCGTTAGCAGAGGTAGCTGGTACTGAGTTAGATGAAGTCTTTATCGGTAGCTGTGTAGGAGGAGACTTAGAAAGTATTAGAGCAGCAGCTAGAATTGTAGAAGGACATCATGTTCCACATGAAGTTAACTTTGTAGTCTGTCCAGCTTCCAGAGATATTTATAATGAGTTAGCTCAGGATGGCAGTTTAGCTAAGTTGACTGCTGCAGGTGCAACAATTACTATGCCTGGTTGTGGATTATGTATGGGTAATAAGCGTCGAATCGGTTCTGGTGCAACTGCTTTAACGACTACAACTCGTAATTATCAGTCCCGAATCGGCCCAGCTGATTCTCAAACTTATTTAGGTAGTGCTCATGTAGCAGCTATGGCAGCTGTGTTAGGTAAGTTCCCAACAGTTAATGATTATTTTGAAATGTATAAGTAAGAAATGTATTAAATGGAGGCCTTTCTTAACAGAAAGGTCTTTTTTATACTATACATAACTATTTACTTATATACTTAATAAAATCATATTATTTTACTAATGTAGTGATAAGTAGTAAAATATAGATAGATACCTAATAAGAGAGGATGACTAGAGAATATGGTAAATTTTAAAGATAAAACTCCAGGATTAGTCTTAGCAGTTATTATTGGTATGTTAGGAAGGTATCTGTCTAATTGGATTCCCAATTTAGGTGGGGTTACTTTAGCGATTATTTTAGGCTTCATAATTGGAAATATTTTTAAATTAGATGATAAGTATGACTTAGGGATTAGATATGCTGAAAAAAAGCTTTTAGCTGTAGCTATTATGTTAATGGGGCTTAAATTAGAGTTAGATGTATTAAGTCAGTTAGGTTTTTCATCAATTTTAATCATTGTTACTATGGTTATTAGTACAGTAAGTATAGGTTTTATATTAGGAAGATTATTAGGGCTTTCGAAATCATTTAGTTTATTATTAGGAGTAGGAAATGGAATCTGTGGTTCTTCAGCTATTGCAGCTGCAGCGCCTATTGTAAGTGAAGATGAAGAAGAGATTGGACTTTCTGTAAGTGTAGTTAATTTATTAGGGACTTTTGGGATATTTATTTTACCTTTTATAACAACTTACGTTTTAAAGTTGGATGAACTGACTAGTGGATTGATGATTGGTAGTACTCTACAGGCTACAGGTCAAGTGGTTGCAGCTGGTTTCTCTGTAAGTGATGCAGTAGGTAAGATAGCTACTATTGTTAAGATGGGAAGAATTTTAGTATTAGGGCCAGTGGTATTATTTTTAAGCTTATTTATGGGGAATGAAAAGACTGAAGCTAAAGGTAAAGCTAAAATTCCCTCATTTATTATTGGCTTTTTTATTTTAAGTATAATTGGTACATTACAGATTCTACCTGGAACAGTTGTTAAGTATTTAAAAGATTTAAGTAAGATATTATTGACTATTGCCATGGCTGGAATTGGATTAAAGATTAGAATTTCTAGTTTAATTAAGCAAGGACCTAAAGCATTATTAGTTGGTTGTTTAATCTTTGCTAGTCAACTTACTATAATTACTATATTGATCACAGTATTATTATAAGTATTAGATTAAACGTTTTTAAGTATTAGTTGTGAAAAATATTTTTTTATTCCTCTGTTTCAATTATGGTTATATTTAACTTTTCCATTAAGTTTATTTTTTTAGAACAATTTTTTCCAACTTTATTTTTAAATACTTTAATATTAGGTCTTTGAGGAAAAGATCCATTCTGGCTAGTAACTATACCTTTTTCACCATTGCTTAATAAGACAATAGTTCCATTAGGGTATATTGCAACATTTCTTAAAAATGCTTCAACAATTTTCTTATCAAAATGAGTATTAGTTTGCGCTATGATGAAATCAGTTGCTTTATGAACGGGCCATCTATTGCGATAACATCTATGACTAGTTAAAGCATCAAAAACATCTGCAACAGCAACAATCCGAGCGAATTCATATATATCATTGCCTTCTCTGTTGTTTGGATAACCACTGCCGTCTATTCTTTCATGATGACTTAAAACTGCAACTCTTGATCTAGCTGTAATATCATAATATTCTCCTAACTTATCATATCCAAGCTTTGGATGTTTTTTTATTTGATTAAATTCTTCATCTGTGATTTTTCCTGGTTTTGTTAAAATAGATTTAGAAATTGCCACTTTGCCGATATCATGTAATATAGCACCAATACCTAGTTTTTCTAATTCATCTTGATTATATTGAAGTGCTTTTCCAATCATTAAAGATATGACACTAACATTTATTGAATGTGCAAATGTATAATCATCGATTGTTTTAATATCTGTTAAGTTAGTTAATATACTGTTGTCATTTGTTATTTCTTCTGTCATACAACGAATATTATCTTTAATTTCTTCGCTATTAAACTTCTTATTTAATGATACTTTAGACATTGCACTTTTAATAGCTTTTTTGCTTTTGTTTCTTGTTTTATCAGAAATAACATTATTAATTTCAATATCCTTTGAGTACTCATCATCAATATAAACATGATTAATTCCAAAATTCAGTAATTTATTTTTGTATTTATCTAAGTTTTTATGGCCTGTGTTTAATAATGTTCTATCATTTATTACTATTGGTTTGGCTAATACCATGTCTGATTTTAATTTTTTCACATTAATTAATCGCATTGATTTTCCTCCATATTTATTGTAATTTAATATGATAAATATCTTTATGGTTTTAGTTTATACTTATATACAATATAGCTAAATACCTTTTTAATATAGAAAATAGTTGTTAACAATTACCAATTTAATATACATGAAAATATAGTAGATAAAGTTCTGGAATTAGATTTATCTAGAGAAACAGAAATGCTGGAGGGTATTTAAAAAATAGAACTTAGGAGGAAGGCAATTATATATGACTTATAGTGGTTAATGGATAAACTAGATAATAGTTTTAGAATATAACTGTTTAATATAACTAATAATAAAGTAATAATAGATATGAAATTGGAGGTTAGTATGTTAGATATTACTAATGATAGAATAGATAGATATCAATTGTTCATGTTAGTAGTTGGAGTATTAATAGGGGTTGGAATTGTTACTTTACCTCGAACTGCTATTAAAGGAGTTAGTCAAGATGGTTGGATTGTTCCCTTAATCGGAGGTACCATTGTAATAATTGATACGTATTTCATAGTTAAGCTTGGACAAGCATTTCCTGAAGATACTTTTATCGATTATATTGATAAGATTGTCGGTAAATTCATAGGGAAATTGTTGTCTTTAGGCTTACTTATTTATTTCTTATTAATTACAAGTGCAGTATTACCTATTTTTGCTCTTGGTCTTAAACCTTTATTATTGGAAAGAACTCCAACAGAGATAATTTATGTAACTGTATTAGCATTATTATTATATATTGCTAGACATGGAATTGAACCAATAGCTAGATTAAATCAATTAATAACCCCTGCAGGATTAATAATTTTCCTTTTTTTGTTAGGAGGACATATAGTAGGAGGCAATATGGATTATGGCAGACTAAGACCTATATTATATACTACTCCAATTACAAAATTATTTAAACAAGCTATCTTTGGACCAGGTTTATTTGCATTAATTGGTGTTGAAATCATATATATAATATTTCCATTATTAAATAAAAAAGCTAAAGAAGAATGTTTTAAAATTAGTTCATTAGCAATTGTATTTGTAATAGCATTATATTCATTAACAATAATATTAGCCATATCATATTTTGGAGCAGCACCATTAGAGAATATGCTTTTTCCTACTTTGACATTAATACGAGAAATACAATTACCTTTTGCGGAAAGATTAATTTCAGCATTTGTAGCTATGTGGTTTATAATAGGTTTTACTACTACTATGATTACAGTTTATGTAGGTGCAGGATTAGGTTTAGCCAATTTATTAAAATTTAAAGAACCAAAATTCTTAATTGCTTTGGCTTTGGTTCCACCTTACTTTTTAGGGTTAGTTCCACAAAATATTGTGCAAGTTTTTGAATATAGTAGTATAGCTAATTATTTTGCTATAATGTATGTATTAATTTTACCACCAATTTTATTTGCTATTTATAAATTAAAAAAATTATGAAGATTATAGGTTGAGACTCCTGGCAATAAACCAGGAGTCTTTGAATAATTATTATTTAACTTAAATTTGTTTTAGGGGTGAAAGTTTTGCATGTAGTGTCATCCGAAGTGCTGATTACATGATCTTGCATTCCTGCTTTTACTTGAATTGTAGAAGCTTGGCATAAGTCACTTTCATTGTATTGACATTCTTCTATCGCACATTTAATGTTAGACATTATAATCACCTCCCATTTATTTTGATATATCTTTTTTATTTTTTCTAAGTTAGAAATTTTTATACTAGCGTTAGTATAGTTATTATAAGTAATAAATTGTTATTGAAGATTAATTACCCTATCTATTATAATTTTTTGCAATTTATTGATAAGTTATATATAATGAATAGAACAAAATATTGGTATATCATTATATATTGGGAGGGAGATCAATGTTAGCTACATTTACATTAAAAGTACCAGAATCAAAACGATTAATTGCTAAAGGAATTGCAGAACTATCAGAAGTACAACAAGCTATGAATGGTAGTAAAGTTATAATAGCTGGAGGTACTACTAACGGTTATATAGCAGAGGAATTAGTGGAAGATGAATTTGAAAAAGAAAATTATACTGCAGGGATTGTTGATAAAGGCGCTGCTTGTGTTACTCCTAGTAATAAGAGAATTAATCCTGTTACTTTACAAAATGGGAAAAGAACTGATCAGAATTGGCTTGAATTTATGGAACATTTTACTGATAAAGATATTTTTATTAAAGGTGCTAATGCTTTTGATGATAAAGGAGTAGCAGGAGTGTTAGCAGGAGAGCGAAAAGGTGGAACGATCGGAAGAGCGTTAGGGATATTGGTTGCTAGAGGATCATCTTTGCTCATACCAGTTGGTTTAGAGAAGAGGATATCATCAGTTGAAGTGGCCAGTAAAATGGTTGGCATAGATAAAGTTGATTATTCATTAGGAATGAAGACGGGATTAATTCCAGTGACTTATGGAAAGATTATTACTGAGTTAGAAACTTTAGAAATATTATTTGGAGTAGAGGCGATACAGATAGCTGCAGGGGGAATAGGAGACTCGAATGGAGCAGTAACCTTGGCTATTAAAGGAGATGAAACAGATATAAAGAAAGCGATGGATTTAATCAAAAAAATAAAAGGAGAGTCTAAATTAAAGAGTAATAAGAGATTATGTAAAGACTGTCCAAACCCATGTAATCGGATTAAAGGGTAAGTGTTATTATTTTAATTTAGAAGTATGACCTTAGTAGTGAGGTGATTTTAATTTTAACTATAAAATGTGGCAAATGTAAATCAAAGATAATTAAGTATAAAAAGATAGGTAAGGGAAAAGTATTGAGATGTTGGGAAAGTAAAATTAAAAGAATATATGATGGAGAAATTAAAGATAATAAATTATTCTGTAAGAATTGTGGGAATAAAATAGGTATAATCAAGGAAGATGATATAAGAGGAAATTATGTGGATATGGACCGAGATCAATTTACATATTCAGGTAAGAAGATTAGGAAGTAAAGATAGAATTATATATTGTATAAATTAAAAGGGTTAAATATTAATTATAGATTTTAATATATAGTCAAAATAAAACTTTACTAATACTAATTTAATACATATTAAATCAGAAGATAATAAAAATTCAAAATCTAAAAGAGTAAAAAGCTCCATATTTATGGAGCTTTTTTAGCTGTGAATCATATTTACTCTCTACTTCTATTTCTACTTCTATTATTATTCCTATTATTAAGGTCTCTGTAACACAGATACCAAGTTAGACAGTCTACACCTGGTGGTGGATTTTCTACTCTATCTCTAAGCTGATCATAAGTTGAAGGTGGTGGTAAAACAACAGGTTCTCCAGGCTGCCAATTAGCAGGTATACCTGCTTCATAGCGGTCTGCTGTTTGGAGACCTTTGACTGCTCTTAGTATTTCTGGAATGGATCTACCTAATTCTAAAGGATAGTAGATAATAGCTCGTAATATGCCTTGAGGGTCAATAATAAATACTGGTCTTACAGTAGAAGTAGCACTTTCTGCTTCAGAAATCATTCCATAAAGTTCAGATATTCTCATATTAACATCTGCAATAACTGGAAAAGGGATTTTTACTCCAGTATTTTCATAAATATCTTCTACCCAAGCTAGGTGAGTTGGTATAGAACCAACGCTTAAGCCGAGTAATTCAGCATCTAACTCTTGAAACTCATCGTATGCCTCTGCAAAGGCAATAAATTCAGTCGTTCAGACAGGAGTAAAGTCGCCGGGATGAGCAAAAAGGACTAGCCAATCTCCTCTATAATCACTCAGTGATACTTCACCAAAGGTAGACATAGCTGTAAATTCAGGTGCCGGTGCTCCAATTTGTGGTAAGCTGGTTCGAGGTACTTCATCTGGTTGTTGGTGAATTATAACTTCTTCATTAACTTGATTTAATTCAAGTTTATCTTGTTTAACATTGCCCATACTCTGATAACCTCCTTTATAACTTTTAAAATATTATATTCATATAATTAAAAGTTGTTATTAATAATCTGCATAATTTTATCCTAAGTACCCCTTAGGAGTTATTTCATATACTTTTCATATTTTCTTCATTATATTTTCATATTCTCCTTATACAATATAATTAAGAGTTAGATAGCTTACCCCGGAAGGGTAAATAAAATGAGAAAGGAGTGATATAGATGAAGAAGACAATAATAGTAGTGTTAGCACTAGCATTGGTATTTTCTTTAGGAACAATGGCTATGGCTTATGGCTTTGGCGGTTGGTTTGGTAATGGAAATGGAGACTATGAAGCACAATATGAAGCTCAAAAGGAATATATCCAACAACAGTTAGATCAAGGAGCTATTACTCAAAAGCAAGCAGATTATATGTTAAACAGATTAGAAGCTATGAAAGAGTATAGTAATGCGGGCTATGGTAATCCAGGCTATAGAGGATCTGGAATGCCTTGCGGTGGTCCAGGTATGATGGGCGGTTATGGACCAGGCATGCGAGGTAGATATGGACCCGGTATGATGCGTGGTGGCTGGTAATTAATAGCCTCCTCCCCTTTATATAATTTATTAATCCTTACCCTTATTATATAAACCCCTTATATATTAAGTATAAAAAGGCTCCTATTTATAAATAGGAGCCTTTTTTGTATTTAAAAAATCATTTTAACTTTTAAAAAATATTTGAATTTACCTTGATTAATTTTTCAGAATATTTTATAATATATATGAAAGCGCTTTCGTTACCGTTTTCAGGTATTGATTTAAATAGATATAATTAGTAGTTATGAGGAGTGAATCGATTGGGAGTTACAATTAAAGATATTGCAAAAGAATCAGGAGTTTCAATTACAACAGTTTCTAGAGTACTAAATGATAAACCTGATGTAAGTTCTAAGACTAAAGAGAAGGTAAAAGAAGTTATAGATAGATTAGGCTATAAGCCTAGCGGTGTTGCTAGAGGATTAGTATTACAGAAAACATATACTATTGGTTTAATTATACCTGATATCAGTAATCCATTTTTTCCAGAAGTAGCAAGAGGTATAGAGGATAAAGCAAAAGAAATGGATTATTCAGTTATTTTTTGTAATACTGATAATGACCATTTAGCAGAAAAAGAAGCTATTAAACTAATGAAGAGTAAGCAAGTTGATGGTATCTTATTATCATTATCGATTGAAAACAAGGAAGAATTAAAAAAATTGGAAGAAGATGATTTTCCTGTAGTTCAGATAGATAGAAAGGTTCCCAACTCTGAATTACCATCAGTAACTATTGATAATGTTCTATCTGCTTATAATGCAACTGAACATTTAATCCAGTTAGGTCATACTCAAATAGTTCATATTACTGGTGATCTTGGAACTAAAACGGCTCAAGATAGATTAAAAGGTTTCAAAAAAGCAATTAATGGTTCTGAAATTTCATATAAAGAAGAATGGATTTTAGAAGGGGATTATAGTAAAGAATCTGGATATAATTTAATGAAATCTTTATTAAAAGAACCACCACAACCGACTGCTATATTTGCAGCTAATGACTTAATGGCTATTGGAGCTTATGGTGCTGCTTATGATTTAGGATTAGAGATTCCGGAAGATATTTCGATTGTGGGTCATGATGATATTGATATTGCATCGGTTATTAGACCTGGTTTAACTACTATGGTACAACCTAAATATGAATTAGGTAAGAAAGCAGCAGAAATTTTAATTGATGAGTTAGAACGAAAAAATATAGATAAGAAAGATGAAATCTTACAACCTAAATTGATTGAAAGAGATTCTACAAGGGAGTGTAGTGATAATGTCTAATGGTGATATTTTAGTAATAGGTAGTATGAATATGGATTTAGTAGTCCAAACAGGACGTTATCCGGATAAAGGTGAGACAATTATCGGTAAGGATTTTGATCAAATTCCCGGTGGAAAAGGAGCTAACCAAGCTTTAGCAGTTGGTAAATTAGGTGGAAGTGTTAGTTTTATTGGAGCTTGTGGAAATGATAATTTTGGAGATGAATTATTAAGTAGCTTAAAGACCGGTGGAGTAAATGTGGATAATGTATTTAGAGTTGAAGAGAATACTGGTATAGCGGCTATAACTGTAGAAGAAGATGGGGATAATCGAATTATAGTAGTTTCTGGAGCTAACAGTAAATTATCTTCAAGTATGATTGATAAATTAGAAGATGAGATTAAAGAGGTAGAAGCTATTTTATTGCAGATGGAAATTCCTTTAAAAACAATAGTCCATACTATAGAACTTGCTCATCAATATCAAACGACAGTAATATTGGACCCAGCACCGGCACAGGAATTGCCAGAAGATATTTATGAACAGATTGACTACTTATTGCCTAATGAAGGTGAGTTAGAGTTATTATTACAGGATTATAATTTAACAACTACTCAAGAACAAGTTGACCAGCTTTTAGATTGGGGAGTAGGGACTATCTTACTTACTAGAGGCAAGAATGGAATTATACTTTATACTAAAGGACGACAAGAGCATTATAAAGCCATTGAAGTTGAAGCTGTAGATACTACAGCAGCCGGTGATTCATTTGCTGGTGCCTTTGCTTATGGATTGCAGCAAGGTTGGAGTGAAGAAAAAGCGATTAAATTTGGAAATCAAGTTGCAGCTTTAGTAGTAACTAAATTAGGAGCCCAAAGTTCTCTACCAACAATAGAAGATGTAGAAGAATTTAAGCAAGAAAGGGGACTTGAATAGTGAAGAAAGAAGGTATTTTAAACAATAACCTATCGAAACTAGTAGCTGAAATGGGACATACAGATAAATTAGTGATTTGTGATGCAGGCTTGCCTATTTCATCAGATGCTAACCGTATTGACTTAGCTTTAACTCAAGGAATTCCTAAGTTTCTTGACACTTTAAAAGTAACATTAGAAGAATTAGTAGTTGAAAAAGCTATTGTAGCTAAAGAAATGAAGGAAGTAAGTCCTAAACTCTATAGAAAGACTTTAGATATTTTAGATGATATTCCAGTTGAGTACTATAATCATGAAAAATTCAAGAAAAAATCAGAAGAATCTAAAGGAATAGTGAGAACTGGTGAGACTACTCCATATGCAAATATTATTCTAATATCTGGAGTTGATTTTTAATGAGAAAGAAAGAATTAATCCTAGAAATGGAGGGAATCACTAAAACATTTCCAGGGGTTAAAGCTCTTGATAATGTTGATCTAAGGCTTTATAAAGGAGAAGTCCATGCGTTATTAGGTGAAAATGGAGCTGGTAAGTCAACATTGATGAAGGTGCTAAATGGTATCTATGAAAACGATTCCGGCACCATATATTTGAAAGGAAATGAGGTTAAATTTGATAATCCTAAGGAAGCACAAAAAGCGGGTTTAGCAATAATTCATCAAGAATTAGAGTTAGTTCCTTATTTGACAATAGCTGAAAATATATTCTTAGGAAGAGAGCCTGTAAAAGGATTATTTGTTGATACTAAATGTTTAATTCAAAATACAAAAGAGATAATAGATAGACTAGGAGTAGATATTAATCCTAAAAGTAAAATCAAAAATTTGAATATTGGTAATCAGCAGATGGTAGAGATAGCTAAAGCTTTATCTCAAGATGCTAATATTTTAGTAATGGATGAGCCTACTTCATCTCTAACTCCAAAAGAAATAGATATATTATTTGATTTAATTGATAGATTGAGAGCAGAAGGAATTGCTATTGTTTATATTTCTCATAGAATGGAAGAAATCTTTGAAATCTGTGATAGAGTAACTGTTTTACGAGATGGAGTAAATGCTGGAGAAGTAAAGATTGATGAGACTGATGAGGATGAATTAATTAAGATGATGGTAGGAAGAAAGATTGAAGATAGATTTCCAGAAATAAAAGAAAACAGATCTGATAAGATATTGGAAGTTAAAGACTTAACCGTTCCGGGGAAAGTAGATAATGTTTCGTTTGAGCTTTATAAAGGAGAAGTTATAGGTGTGGCTGGTCTAATGGGGGCTGGAAGAACAGAATTAGCTAAAAGTTTATACGGATTATTTAATATTCAAAAAGGTGATATATATCTTAGAGGTGAAAAAGTAGAGATTCGATCACCTAAAGAGGCTATTGAATCAGGTATTTACTATTTAAGTGAGGATCGTAAAGGAGAAGGTTTAGTATTATCCTTATCAGTACAAGAAAATACTTCATTATCTGTACTCAATGATCTTTTAGAAATTGGATTTATAAATAAGAAGAAAGAAAAGCAGATGGCTAATAATTATATTCAGGATTTAAGGATTAAAACTCCTCATGCTAAACAGCAGGTTAGAAATTTAAGTGGGGGTAATCAACAGAAGGTTGCAATAGCTAAATTATTAACTACTGAACCCGAAATTGTTATCTTAGATGAACCTACTCGAGGAATAGATGTAGGAGCTAAAAAAGAGATTTATGAATTAATTAGTCGGTTAATTCAACAAGGTGTAGCTGTAATTTTAATATCATCTGAATTACCAGAGATTCTAAATTTAAGCCATAGAATATTAGTAATGCATGAACATCGACTTACTGGAGAAATAGCAGCTAAAGAAGCTGATCAAGAAAAAGTAATGAAACTAGCAACAGGAGGAGTTCAATATGGAGAATAAAGCAGCCAAGTCCCACTGGAATAAAACTATGGACATTATTAATAAATTCAAATCTGGTATAGGCTTAATTGGCTTAGTAATAGCACTGTCTTTTGCTAGTGATTATTTTTTAACTACTCATAACTTAATAAATGTAGCTAGACAGGTTTCTATTAATGCCATTTTGGCGTTAGGTATGACTTTTGTAATTTTAACAGGTGGTATAGATTTATCAGTAGGTTCTGTATTAGCTTTAAGTGCTGCTGTTACAGGCGGCTTATTATCTGGTGGATCTAGTGTGATTATAGCAATTATAGGTGGAATTTTAGTTGGAACTTTACTAGGTCTATTAAATGGACTAATGGTTGCAAAAGCAGATATGCCAGCTTTTATAGTGACTTTAGGTATGATGACCATAGCTCGAGGTTTAACTTTAATCTATTCTGGGGGTAGACCTATTTCTGGATTTGATAAAACTTTTAGATTTATAGGTTCAGGTTATTTAGCATCTATCCCGATTCCAGTAATAATTATGGCTTTAGCATTATTAATTGCTTATATTATTTTAACTAAAGTTCCTTATGGAAGATATGTTTATGCTATTGGTGGAAATGAAGAGGCTGCAAAGTTATCTGGAATTAATACAGATGTTGTTAAAACGGGTGTTTATGCTATTAGTGGTTTCTTAGCTGCAGTTAGTGGAGTAATCTTAACAGCACGATTGAATTCTGCACAACCTACAGCAGGGTCAGGTTATGAATTAGATGCCATAGCAGCTGTAGTTTTAGGTGGAACTAGTCTTGCTGGTGGACAAGGTGGAATCATTGGAACAATTATTGGTGCTTTAATTATCGGTGTCTTAAATAATGGATTAAATTTATTAAATGTTTCTTCATTTTATCAGTTAGTGGCTAAAGGAGCAGTAATTTTAATTGCTGTCTTTTTAGATCGTAGGAGTCAACAGAATAAATAGTATTTTAAGGAGGTGAAATTTTAAATAAGGATTAGAACATATTAATTTTAAGATTTATTAAATATTAAATACTTAAAGGAGGATACTTATGTTAAAGAACAAGTTAGTAATTTTAGGTTTAATTATGGTATTGGCTATAGGTTTAGTGGGGTGTCAAGGAAATACTCCAGAGCAAGGAGCAGATCAAGGAGATAGCTTAAAAGTAGGATTTGCTGTTTCAACACAGAATAATCCATTCTTTGTTGATCTAAAGGAAGGTGCAGAAAAGAAAGCTAAGGAATTAGGAATTAAATTATTAGTAGTAGATGCTCAAGATGATGCTGCTAAGCAATTAAGTAGTATTGAAGATTTAATCATGAAGCAAGTAGATGTATTAATAGTTAATCCAGTAGATGGAGATGCAGTAATATCAGCTATTGAATCTGCTAATGAAGCTAATATTCCAGTAATAACAGTAGATAGAGGTGCTAATGGTGGTAAGGTTATTTCTCACATTGCTTCTGATAACGTAGCTGGTGGTGAAATGGCAGCAGAGTTTGTTGCTAAAGACTTAGATAAAGCTGGAAAAGTAGTAGAATTAGAAGGTATTCCAGGAACATCAGCTGCTCGTGATAGAGGTAAAGGATTTAACCAAGGTGTAGATAAATATGAGAATATTGAAGTTATAGCTAGTCAGGCAGCTGACTTTAATAGAGCTAAAGGCATGACTGTTATGGAGAATATCTTACAAGCAAATCGTGATATTGATGCAGTCTTTGCTCATAATGATTCTATGGCTTTAGGAGCTATTCAAGCTATTGAAGCAGCAGGTAGGTTAGATGAGATTACAGTAGTTGGATTTGATGCTATCGACGATGCTAGAAAAGCAGTTAAAGAAGGTAAATTAGCAGCAACTATTGCTCAAAAACCAGGTTTAATGGGTGAGATGGCTGTTGAAACTGCTAAAAAAGTAGCTAATGATAAAGAAGTTAAAGAATTTACTCCAGTACCATTAAAGTTAATTAAAGAGTAAATAGATATTTGAATGCAATAATGATCAAGAGGCGGATTAGGTTTAACTCTAATCCGCTTCTTATATATTACCGTTTCTAATTAATTCTCTACCTAGGTTGCGGTAGGCATCAGCCCCAGGAATATTTTTGGCATAATAGATAATAGGCTCTCTTTCTTCAGCGGCTTCAGCAAATCGAATACTTCTATAAACTGTATGATCATATACTTTAATTTCCGGTTCAAATCTTGTCTTAATCTGTTTTAATATTGCTTCGGTATGGTTAGTTCTCCGATCAAACATAGTTGGTAGCACACCGTTAATACTTAGTTTACTATTTAATTGACCTTGGACTTTTTTGATCATTTTCATAAGACCATCTACCCCTCGTAATGCTAAGTATTCACAGGCAATAGGAATAATTATTTGATCGGCGGCAGTCATTGAGTTTAGGGTTAATAAACCTAAAGATGGTTGACCATCTATAATTACTATATCATAATTATCACGAATAGGATTTAAGATAGCAGTTAAGCGTCTTTCTCTAGCTACTGAATTAATTAATTCCATTTCAATAACAGCTAAGTCAACATTAGCAGGTAGAAGGTCTGCGCCAAATTCAGTTTCTAAGATAGTTTCATCAGTTACCTCTTCATCTTTTAAAGCATCATAAATAGAAGTTTCTAATTCATCGGGTTCATAGTCACAATGTAATGTCAAACCGCCTTGGGGGTCTAGATCAATTAGAAGTACTTCTTTACCAAGTTCTGATAAAGCAGCACCTAAATTTAAAGAAGTGGTGGTTTTGCCTACCCCTCCTTTTTGGTTAGCGATTATAAATATTTGTCCCAATTTGAATACCCCCTTTCTTATATTTATTATACCATTATTCACCAATATGTTCAAAAAATATCAATGGTGTTTTTGAAATTTAAGATATTTCTTTTAATTTTGAATTAGATAGTGTATATTAGTGTATGTGGCAACAAATATCTACAAAGTATTTAGTTAGACTGGAGGAAGTAGTAATGGAAGAGGTAAAAGACCGCAAAATTTTAACAGGATATGCATTTGCTATTATTTTAGTTTTTGGAATAATTATTAACTTAAAAGGAGTTGTTAATCCTTTAATTCAAGATGATTATAATATTAACTATTCTCAATTAGGATTTATTCTATCGAGTTATGCTTTCGGTAGTATATTATCGACTTCAATTGGAGGTTTTTTAATCCAAAAGATTGGTTTAAAACGGAACTTCTTTGTAGGTTTCTTTTTTAGTAGTATGGCTTTAATAATGGTAAGTTTTATTAATGAATATTCTTTATTGAGTATAGCAATGGTAATTATGGGTTTTGGTATGGGAACATTAAATGTAAGCTCTAATACTTTAGTTTCTAGGATTTTTACTAAGAATAAAGGGAAGATGATGAATGTTTTTCATCTCTTTTTTGGAATAGGCGGCTTTTTAGCACCTATTTATGCAAGAATAGTGTTTGAATTTAGTTTTGGTTGGGAGGCTACATATTCATTTGGAGTAATTTTTATCTTTTTACTCTTCTTATTTACATTAGTATGTAAGTTTCCAGATCCTAAAAAATCTTTGGATACAAAGAAAACACAGTTAAAAACAGTTTTAAAAGATAAACGAGTAATTATTTTCATGTTAGCATTTGGCTTGAGTGTAGGACTAGAAATTGGTCTTTCTAGTTGGTTAGGTGTCTATTTAGATGATGTTCAATTTAGAACTAAATCGGAAATTAGTTTTTATTTATCAGTTTTCTTTATTCTTTTTACTTTAGGTAGATTAATAGCCAGTTTAATTGTAGAAAGGTTCTCTTATTTAAAATTTGTAATGGGAACGACATTGGCGACTGTTATCTCTATTTTTTTGGGGCTAATTGGTCCAGATTCATTTGCTATCTTCTTTTCCATAACTGGATTCTTTATTTCTATGAATTTTCCTACCATACAAGCAGCAATGTTTGATATCTTTGAGGAGAATTTATCAGTTATTATTGGAGCTACCTTAACTGCAGGAAGTTTAGGTAATATAATATTGGCTAATTGGTTAACGGGGATGCTTAATGATTTATTAGGAATAAGATTAGGATATGGTGTAATGATGATTTATGGATTAGGTGTAATTGGGTTAGTTTATTATGCTCATCGTTTTTATATAAGAAGTAGTCAATTTAATTAATGAGTATAAAGGCAGTATAGAAGATTAGGGGATGTCTTCTATACTGCTTTTTGTTTTAGAGGAGAGGAGTTATTGATGAAAGGATAATTAGCTTTGTTGTTGATTCTGTTGTTGTTTTACTTTAAATTGTGGTTCTTCACCTTCTACATAATTAGTTCGGTTCTTTAAGTCTTGTACTACTTGGTCAAGCTGATTAGCACAATTATTAAACATTTGTTGGGCCATCTGATCTTGAGTTTGTAGTGCATAACTTTCCATATTAGCCTTTTCTGATTCTAAGGCAGTTAAACTTTGATGTAGGTTCTGACCTACTGTCATTTTATCACCTCTCTTTCCTTGCTATCACTAATTTGCCCTAAATTAGTAGTCTTCATAAATGCAATTTTTAGTTATAAAGTTTAAATTATTTAGACTAAGATTTAATAGGAAAATAAAAAAAGAGCCATTCGTTTAAACGAATGGCTCTTTTTAGGAATAATCTATATTATTTGCTTATGCAATAATAGACGATTATAACTTAACTACGTTTTCAGCTTGAGGTCCTCTATCTCCCTCTACAACATCAAACTCTACTTCTTGATCTTCTTCTAAAGTCTTGAATCCTTCATCTTCAATTGCAGAGAAGTGTACAAATACATCGTCTTCTCCCGGTACTTCAATAAAGCCATAACCTTTTTCTGAATCAAACCACTTAACAGTTCCTTTTTTCATAAAAATAATTCCTCCTTAAGATATGTAACTAATTTAGTTTAACATAATTAATATTATTTGTCAAGGTATAATTTTAGAATAAAAAACACAAGTTATTTTAGTAAATCGTATTGTAAAAAATTGCAAGTAATGTTATAATATTGATTAAGTTATCGTATGATAAAATTATGTCGTTAGACTGAATAAGGAGGATAATATGAAGATACAAAAGAATCAAGTTATCATTTTAGTTATTTTCTTATTAATGATAATACCTGTGATGCAGATTAATGGAAGTGTGGATGCTAAAGAGAAGAAAAAAGAACCTTTAGTAACCATGGTTCTATTTGAAACTGATTTACGAGAAGCTTTAAATGAAATATCTTTACAGACTGGAGTAGATATTATTCCTGATCAGACTGTGAATGGAGTAGTAACTGCAGATTTGCAGGAGGTACCACTCAAAAAAGCATTACGTAGAATTTTAATTGGAGGAGGATATACCTTTCGTAAGATAGATGACTTCTATCTTGTTGGATTACCTACTCCTAAGAATCCAACATTTAAAGATTTAAGTGAGATTAAAGTAGTAAAATTAAAACATATAACAGTTAGAGAGGTATTTGATATCTTACCTTCATTTTTAAAATCCTATGTTAAAGGAAGTCCTAGGAGCAATGTATTAACAATTCATGCACCTGTCAGAGAACAAAAACGAATATATGAGTTGATTGATGCAATAGACAAGCCTCAACAGCAAGTTGAGATTAAGGTAGTTGTTACTGAAATTGATTCTAAAAAAGTAAAAGAAATAGGTACTAAATTGTTAAGCTATAATAAGGGAGAACAAGGTATTAAAAGAGGTAAATATGACTCAGTAGATGATTTATTAGTACTAGAAACTGATCATTATGGAAAATTATTGACTGAACTAAGGGTTTTAGAAGAAGAAGAGAAAGCTAAAATTAAAGCAAACCCTCGAGTCTTAGTAGCTGATGGAGAGACTGCAGAATTATTTGTAGGAGACCAAGAAACACTCTTAATTACTCCAGAGGATGATGATATTACATCTCGAACTGAAGAGATCGAAGTAGGAGTTAAATTAAGGGCAACTGCTGATATTATAGGAGAAGACAAGATAGTACTTAATATTACTCCACAGATTAGTCATTTTGTGAATGAGGTTCGGCCAGATATTCTTGTTAAGAAGAACTCTGTTTCTACTACTCTTAGGCTTAAAAGTGGACAGACAGCTGTTGTAGCCGGTATGACTATGCAGAACGATTATTCACAAGATAAAAAAGTGCCAGTATTAGGAGATGTACCGCTTGTAAGGTGGTTCTTTAAGAATAAGAAAGAGCGCAAGACTGATAGAGAATTATTAGTATTTGTAACTCCTGTGATTAAGTAGGAGAGGGAGGAATTTAGTTTGCGAAAATTTCTAATCGTCATTGTACTTATTTCAAGTTTGTTTATGGCTAATTTGAATGTTGAAGCTCTTGAAGACTTACGCTCACCGATTAAAGCTAATTCTGCAAAGGAACCACTTATTGAATATACTCTTAATTTTATAGAATTAGATTCTAAAGTGTTAAATAATATTGAAGCTAGTCTTAAAACGACTGATTCAGATAAAACTAAAGATCAAGAATGGAAGATTATGACCAGTGATACTGTTTTAAAAGCAGTAAAGGATAACTCTGCTGTTGAGATTACAGGAGGATTAGATATAGAAAGAGCAAAGGTAAGATATAATTCAAGCTTAACAACACTAGGTAAGAATCCAGTAGCTGTGAGGTTAAAAGAAAAAATAATTAAGGCTGATGAAGAGAATGATTATGAACAGGAAAATGTATTTCTTGAAATTAAATTAAAGCCAAATAGAATTAGACTGAATGATTATCAGGTGCTTACTGAAGGAACGCTAAAGTATAAAGGTAAATCAGGAGTAATAATCGAAGAAGAGTTTAATAATTGGATAGGAGAATCTGCAAAAGCTCCTGTAGCTATTTTGGCGAATGAAATACAGAGTGACACAACTAAACATAAGGAGTATTTCGCTGTTTATGTAACTACTAAGGTCATATCGCAAAAAGATTTATCAAAGAAATCTCCTTTGCTTTCTATGGGGAATATTAAAGGAATGAATAAATTATTCTCTAGAGAGACTAAAGTTAATAAACCATATAAAAGAATGGGAGTTTATTTTAGCGATCAAGGAGGAAGATTAAAGTATAAAGAATGGATGCCAAATGGTAATCTTGCCTGTGCAGATCTTAATTATTATGATGGTGAATTTAGATATAAAGCCGGGATAGATTTTTCTATGAATCAGAGTGGATTATTCTTAGCTAGTCATATAAAGAATAAAGGGATTGGGGAATCAGATCCTCATTTATATTTAGGAATTGCTGATCAAGTAACTTGGAAGAATAATATTGATTTTAAAGTACATTATTTACCTATTATATATAGTAAATCTAACATAGAGACATCTCTTTCATACATAGAAACGGTGGTAAAGCTTAGACAACCAAGCTGGAATATTTGGTATAAAAACATCAATATGGAGAGTAATAAATCAGCTGAAGCTAGCATAACATATAGAGTGTCTTCAAACTTAGATATGCAGATACTGTGGGAAGAAATAGAAGAAGACGAAAGAATTTATTTAGGATTTATTTTCTAATTGCATTGAATTAATTAACACTATATGCTATAATTGTAAATATAATACAATTGTGCAGTGAATCACAAATTTATAATCCACATTATAAATGATTAGATAGTGGTATAACTAAAATTAATGGAAGTATTTAGTTAAAGAACAAAATAATTTTAATAAGTAAGTGGGGAATAACATAATGTTAATAGGGATATTAATGAATTCTGTATTTAAAAAAGATAAAGTAAAATTGCTTTTGATACTATTCTTTTTGGGAATGTATATCCTTTGCACATCACCAGTTAATGCAGCAGCAGATATTAGAGTTACTTCTCAACAGATCAGATTTGATGTTAAGACTAAGCCGACTGCTGATATCAGTGCTAATCATAAGATAAGATTTGAAAGAAGGAAGGAGAGAAAATTTGATTCAAAATCAATATATTATATCGTTAATGAGCTCCAAGACAATAGGGGAAATTCAATTTCGCCTAAATATTTGCGTGCCAAAATGTCAGGATGGTCTGATTATCATGCCTTAGATAACTTTATTAAATTCTTAGATGATGATGACTTAAAGTCAACAGTTAAATTCAAGTTAGCTAAGGAAGCCTGGTGGAAGGTACCGAGTGGGACCTATAAAGGATGGCTAGAATCAGGAAAGTCACCGGCAATTAGAGTCATAGTACATATAAGGTCTTATACAAATGTGAGTGTATATCCAGATAATGTTGAAATTAATGCTACTAGCGGGCCTGGAATCTATAAACCAGAGGAGAAGGCAAGGCTAAAAGTTGAAGCAAATCATCATAATTGGCTTCTTAATATAAATACTGAACCTTTAATTTATCAAGGTGATAGTGATGATGAGGCCAAGATTTTGCCTAAAAATATTCTGTTAGCATTAGGAGATTCAGAATATTCTTATAATAAAATGGACGAAAAAATGATAATTAATGGTAGCAATTACAGACGAGGGATTAATACAGATATTTCTTTGAAGGTAAAAGTAGGTTGGAAGCATACTGCTGGTACATATAAAGGGAAGATCAATTTTACACTGACAAATAGATAATTATATTTAAAATTTTTGATATTAAAAGTTTAATAGGTTTTCGTAATTAGTAAGGAGTCTTTATTCTCAATAATTACGAGGTAATATTAATTAGGAGGTGATATTTGCTTAAAGGGGAGTAGTAAAGGGACTGTTTTAATATCAGGTCGTGTTGGTAAGGACATAAAATATAAGAACGTATAAACTTCTTACTCATTGGAAGCTAAGACTTGTCATTCCTTAACTGGTCATCAATGGAGTGATAGTGAGCTAGTGATGAAACCGGCCAAGAGTAAAACGAGCGATCGAGGAGGCGAAGAAGTGTTATCCTTTAACTGGTCACCAATAGGGTAGCAGGGAGCCAATGGTGAACCCGGCCGCGAGTAATTTATAACCAATGAGGAGGAGAAAATTAATGAAAAAATTAATGATTTTCGGATTAGCGATGATGTTGGTATTTGGTATGAGTGTGGTTTCTATGGCGGCTGAACAGTTAGATAAAAGTGTACTTGGAGTTGACTTAACAGTTGAGGAATATGCAGAGATTGGTTTTGATGAGGCTAGTTATAATTTTACTTTTTTAGCTCCGAATGTAGATAATAATGGTGATGGACCAAGTCATTTCTTTCCGTTTAATGTTAAGTCTAATACTCCTGTAACTATAACTGCAACAGAAGGGTTGACTTCGTTACTTCAAGGAATGGTTCCTGAAGGTAAAGTATGGACTGGTGGCGATAGAGGAGATACTATAGTCTCACCATATATGACATTTGCTGATGAGAATCAAAACTTTCAAAATGGAAATGACTCTTTTGTAAAGTCTGGAGCAAATGATGGTGATGGTTGGACTAGTAAATTAAATTCTGATGCAGGTAACAATAATTATACTCTTTATTTAGGTGCTCAATGGTTCACAGATAAAGACTGGTGGGAATTAGAGGCAACAGATGGTGACAAAGAATTTAATCTTCAATTGACAGTAGCAGCTCCACAAACTTTATAAATATTAGATATATTAAGAAGGCGAGACTAAAATCTCGCCTTTCTTTTAATATAAATGATATTATCAGCAAGTGAATAAATTAAAATTCAAATAAGATATAATTTAACTAATGACATTATTAGCTTTTAAGTTTAATGTAAAGGTTTACATTTAGCATTAGTATTTAAATTAATAGCTGAATAGTTAGTAATAATATTAATTTGTATTATTAATAAAATATATGACAATATTTTAACTAACAATTTATGTAAGTTTTTAAGATTATAATGAATAATAATTAACTCAAACAAAATTTTATTTATAGCTTTATATGATAAGTAAATAACATAATAGAGTTAAGATAATTATAGGCTATAAGGTAGGGGGAGATAATTATGGATATTAGTTCAGTTTATATGAAATTGAAAGAAAAATCAGAGCATGTTTTAATGCTAAAAATAATAATTATAATTATTACTATTTTAATATTTACTCAAAATGGCTTAGCTGTTGGTGTAAAACCTTTAGTAATTGATTTGAGTATGCAACCTGGTGATATTAAAGAATTCACCTTAAATCTTACTCCTAGTGGTAGTGAAGAATTAGTTAAACTTTCATTATATCAGCCAGTACAACTTACTAACGGTAGTCTTACTTATCAAAAATCTGATACAGAATCTTTTTTAGCTGCTAAGTGGGTAGAGTTAGAGAATGATGAAGTAAAAATTTATCCTGGTCAGCAACAAACTGTTTCTGGTAGAGTAAAAGTACCTTTTAATGCTGGAGGCTCTCATACAGTAGTAATCATGGTAGAACCACAAAAAACTACTCAGAAAAAGAATGGAATTAGATTTATGGTTCGTTATGCAGTTCGCCTTAATATTAGAGTAGACAGGCCTGGGTTACGATCAGATGCAAAGCTAAAGGATTTAAAGCTGACTTCTGGAAAAGAAGGAGAGCCAATTGTCAAAGCAAGACTAAAGAATCCATCAGCCTGGGACTATTTAGTCCTAGGTGAAGCTACTATTCGTGATTCTAAGCGCCGCTTAGTAGAAAGAATAACTTTAGAGAGTAAGTCTAGTCGTAAAAATAGTCAGACTAGAATGCACCCAGGTAGCAAAGTAGATTATTTAGGAGAGATTACTAAACGATTGACATCTGGTGAATATACTTTAAGAGTCTTCTTTAGATATGGTGACCATGGTCAGATTATTAAGTCTAAACAGCTAGATATAAAAGAGGGAGACTTCAATTTTCCAGGTGCTGATGAAATCGGTGCTTTCACTGTAGAGCCTAAGAAATTGAATTTAAAACTTAAACCAGGACAGCGGAAGAGTGAAATTATTAGATTGAATAGTGAGATTGGTGAAAATACTGTCGTAGTAGTAGACGGTAGTGAGGTAGAATCGAAGTATAAATATTCTGCTTTAGAATGGTTAAAATTACGAGGTAGAAGACAGTTTACTCTCCGAGGAAGAGGAAAAGGTAGAGCAATATTGACTACAGCAGTGCCTAGGAATGTAGAAGATGGTAGTTATCATTCTAATATTAATTTAAAAGCCTATGATTCAGAGACAAAGAAGCTTTTAACTAAGAAGCAGGTTCCAGTTTCAATTGTAGTTGGTAAAGATCATAGTTATGCTGTGCAAGCTAGAAGTTTACATACTAGTTCCATAAAGGAAGGAGAATTACTTTCTTTAGATTTATTCAATAATGGAAATATATTCTGTAGTCCAGAAGCAAAGATGATAATTAAAGATAATGAAGATAAATTTGTAGAACGAGTTAAACTTAATTTGCCAGAAGGCACAGAGGAGATTCTACCGCTTAAGAATCAGCGAATCACTGGAATAGCTAAGAAATTAACTCCAGGTAAATATACAGCTGAGATTAGTATTTATCAAGGTAAGAAAGAGCTAACAAAGCTTGAAAAAGAGTTTGAGGTATTAGAATCTAAGACCGACAAAGATGAATAATTAATTGGGATGTAAAGAGGCCTGCTTTAAAGGTCTCTTTTTAGTTTTTGAAAAATAAGGTTATCACATAATTAATTGATAACGCCCACAAATTCCGTGATGACTTACATAAAGGAAAATATGGGCTATTTTAAACTCTCGCTGGTCAAACATAAAACAGCCTTAACTATATTTTTTATTTATTCCAGTCTGCTCCATTTTAAAGTGGCTTATACCAATTAATCATGTTCAAAATTTGATTAAAAAACATTAAACTTTCATTTAATTATTCAGGAACTTAATGCATATAAAGATATAATTGAAGAATAATATAAGAAAGATAAGTATAAGTAAAGGAGGAGGTAACATGACAGAAATTATCTGTTACGCTGAGAACTGTGATAATCATGGTAAGCCTAACAAATGTAAATTAGAAGGGATTACTGTAACTAAAGGTGAGTTACCAAAAGACGGTACCGATGATACTAATTGCGGTGACTTTCAACGGATGAATATCTAATTGGAGGTGAGAAATAGTGGCTAAAGTAGGATGTGAAGTAACAGAATGTATTTATAATAAGCAGAAGGCTTGTGATGCAGGTAAAATTGAGATTCAAAATGATGGACATCAGGACACAGATTGTAAGACTTTTAGTACAAAATAAGTTATTAGAATAACCCCTCAGAATTCTGAGGGGTTATATTTGTTCTATGCATGCAATTCCTCATTTTTAACCTGTTGATTATTTGGACTATAAATAACTCTTTCTGGTTTCTTTAAAGTAGATAAATTTTCTAAAGGATTATCCTTAACCCCGATTAAGCTTGCTCTTTTTCCTATTTCTATACTACCTAATTCATCATTTAACTCTATTATTTCAGCATTATTATAGGTAGCTGCTTTAATGATTTCTAAAGGGCTTAGGGATGTCTGATTAAATAATTCTAACTCTCTATAATAAGAGAGTCCATGGCGAACTTGATAGGCTCCAGCATCAGTACCGATTCCTAGTTTAACCCCTAATTCTGCGGCTTTATCTATCATCTCCAACTGTAATTCATAAGTGCGTTTGATAACATCTAATCCATCTTCTGAATAATCTTGTGGCACTTTTAATTGATTAGCAACCGGTACAACAGTTGGAATCCAAGGGATTTCTTTTTCAGCTAATCTTTTTAATGACTCTTCACTTAGAAAATAACCATGCTCTAAAGTATCTACTCCTGCTTCAATAGAGACTTCTACAGCTTCATTAGAGCTGGAATGAGCCATTACTTCTAATCCTAAGTGATGTGTTAAATCAACTATATATTTTAATTCTTTGTTAGTAAACTGAACATCTCCTACTTTGCCATAGTCACTAAAGCTGACTATTCCTGAAACCAATACTTTTAATTGATCAATATCTAGTTGAGTAAGCCTACTAATTTCTGATTGAATACCCTTGCGACAGTTAATGCCAGGACCTAAGAACGAGCCATAATTGCCTTTCTTATATGCAGCCTGCCCAGTGGCAATAATCTGTGGTCCTGCAATTTCATTTTGATTTACTTTTTTCTTACTTTCTAAACCTATCTTTGCTTTATCACCGCCGTCTCTAATAGCCACTATGCCATGGTTTAAAGTATTTGCTAATTCTTTTTCAATTCTACTCTGTACTTTAGCTGGTGAATCCCATTCTTCAGTAGTCTTCTTAAAATCTATTCCATCTAAAGCTAAATGAACGTGGGAGTCAATCAATCCCGGTAATATAGTTAAATCATTTAAATCGATTTGTTGATACTCATTAATATTAGGGTAATTATTTAATCTATTCTGGGGAATGATATTTTGAATTAGTTGGTCTTCAATAATTATTGCCTGGCTATCTTGCGGTTCCTCGCCAGTACCATCGATTAGAGTACCTGCTAAGATAATTAGTTTTTCGTTAGTATCTACTTGAGTAATATTCATCTTACATTAGCCCTCCCTTGCAATTATATGGAACTTTATCTGTATTTTTTATATTCATGATTAAATGGTTAATACCTTTTTATCCAATCAGATTCTACAATATAGTCCATAGAACTGTAATAGTAATTGAGGATGATGGGAAAAGTATTATTAAGAGTGAATTTAAGATTTTTACATAATTAATTCAAAAATAGTGTATTAGGAGGGAAGATAAAATATGTTATCGAAAAAATTAGTTGATGAATTAAATGAACAATTAAAGTATGAGTTTTATTCAAGTCATTATTATATAGCCTTGGCTGCCTATTTTAGGAAGGAAGACTTAGATGGCATTGCTCATTTTTTTTTAGAGCAAGCTAAAGAAGAAAGATTTCATGCCATGAAGTACTTTGATTTTATAGATAAGATAGGGGAAGAAATCCAAATCCGTACCTTTGAGCAGCCTAAAGGTAAATTTGAGTCTATTGAAGAAGCATTTAAGGCTGTCGTAGACCATGAAGAATATATGACTGAGCGGATATATAAGATGATAAAGTGTGCACAAAATGAACATGAATATGCTACTGCCAGTTTCTTAAAATGGTTTGTTGATGAACAAGTGGAAGAAGAGCATAAAGCAAAGAATTTATTGAAGAAGGTGCAGAGAATAGTTGAAGATAGTCAAGGACTTTTAATGCTTGATAACGAATTATCCAAAAGGAGATTCACACCACCGAAAGGAACTAAGATATAGAGTAGAAGATAGAATTATAGGTGTAGAATTGAGGGGTAAGATGACATTAACAGAAGAAATTAAGAGACATGCTAAAGAGATTGGGATAGATGATATTAGAATTACAGATACAGAGCCTTTTTTAGAAATTAGAGAATTCTTAAAGAAAGCAAAAGAGCAAGGGTATCTTTCTAAATTTGTTCATGATGATTTAGAATTAATTACTGACCCTAAGCAAGTAATATCTAAAGCTAAGACAGTTATTGTCTGTGCTATTTCATATAAAGTAGAATTAGAAGATGATGAGCAATCCAATTCAGGCTTAAGAGGCAAGTTATCTAGATTTGCTTGGGGCCAAGATTATCATAGAGTATTAGGAGATAAGTTGGATCAATTAATAGATTTTTTACATACTAAATCAGATCAAGTGCAAGCTAAAAAATTTGTAGATACTGGACCGACAGTTGATCGAGCCTTAGCTCGGCGTTCAGGAATTGGCTGGCAAGGGAAGAATTGTAGTATCATTAATCCAGAATACGGTTCTTGGATCTTTATAGGCGGAGTTATTACTAACTTAGAATTAGAGATAGATTCTGAATTAGAGAAAGAATGTGGAGAATGTAGGGAATGTATTGAATCCTGTCCTACGGGAGCACTTAAAGATGATTATACATTAGATAGTAATAGATGTTTAGGCTACATTACTTTAAGTAAAGGTTATCTTGATGAAAAGGATAGGAAGAAGATAGGGACTAGATTATGGGGATGTGATACTTGTCAAGAAGTCTGTTGCCATAATCAAGAAGTAAAAAGCGGGAATCATCCAGAATTTTTACCACAGACTATAGAAGCTTATCCTCATCTACCATCTTTATTAAAATTAACAAATAAAGAATATAAAGAAAAATTCATGCCTACTCCTATGAATTGGCGGGGTAAGCGGTCCATTCAACGTAATGCTGCTGTGATTTTAGGTAACTTAAAAGATGATAAAGCAGTACCTCATTTAATAGAAGGTTTAAATGACCCTAAGCCGATTGTTAGAGCTCACTCTGCTTGGGCATTAGGAGAGATAGGTGAGGTTATTGCAGTAGAAGCATTAAAGAAGGCTTTGGATAAGGAGAAAGACCAAGAAGTAATTGGAGAGTTAGAGAAAGCAATTAATCGATTAACTAGGTAGCATTAGGATTTAATTATAAACTGATTGTTAATTGTTAACTAAAGAAGAGGTACAAATTTGCGTTAACGCATTTTAATATTGGGTTGACATACTCTGGAATTATTTATATAATAGTATTAACTTTTGATTTGCAATTATTTTTTAATTTTATTGTCAACCAATTTAATTAAATAGTTAACATAACTTTAGGAGGAGTGTTTAATAATATGGAGAGAATAGAAGAAATCTTTGATAAAGTAATGGTGGGCGAAGATATAACGGTAGAAGAAGCAAAAGAGTTAAGTAAAGTAAATGATAACCAGATATTAGATTTAATTGTCATGTCTAAAAAGATAACTGATAAATTTACCGATGGAGAGATAGACTTTTGTTCTATTGTTAATGCTAAATCCGGAAGCTGTTCTGAGGATTGTAAGTTCTGTGCTCAATCTGCTCATTATGACGTAGAGGTAACAGATTATTCAATGTTACTTGAGGATGAGATAATAGAAAAGGCTAAAAAGAAGGAAGAGCAGGGAGCAGACCATTTTGGGATAGTTACTAGTGGTAAAGGTGTAATAAGTGACGGTGAAGTACAGAAATTAATTAAAGTAATTAAACGATTGAATCAAGAGACGGATTTAAAAGTCTGTCTTTCATTAGGAACATTAAGTAAGAAGGCAGCTGAAGAATTAGCAGGTTCAGGATTAAATAGGTATCATCATAATCTAGAAACATCACGGAGTTATTTTTCAGAAATATGTACAACTCATAATTATCAAGAACGAGTAGAGACTGTTGCTAATGTCAAAGAAGTAGGATTAGAAATCTGTTGTGGTGGAATTATCGGTTTAGGTGAGAGTTTTGCAGATAGAATTGAAATGGCTTTTGAATTAAAAAGGCTGGACGTAGATTCTGTACCGATTAATATTCTTAATCCAGTAGAAGGAACTCCTCTAGAAGATAATGAAAGATTGGAACCATTAGAAATTTTAAAGACTATAGCCATATTTAGATTTATTTTGCCGGATAAGTTAATTAGATATGGTGGAGGTCGTGAAGATAATTTAAGAGATTTACAGTCTCTAGGAGTATTAGCAGGAGTGAATGGATTATTAATTGGTAACTATTTAACTACTAAAGGCCGAGAAGCAACAGAGGATATTCAAATGATTAAAGACTTAGGATTAATTTAATAAGTAAGGAGAGTAAAAATGCGGTCGGGTATTCTTTATAAAACCCGCAACTAATGTAGCAGAATTTAAAGGTGCTGAAGCAGCAATTATCTTTAATACCGGTTACATGGCTAATGTAGGAGTGCTTACCACAGCAGTAGGTGATGCTCATGGTATTGGAGTATTAGGTAAAGAAGGAGCCGGTACAGTTGAACATTTTAATCTTAAAGGCAAGAACATTTATTTATTCTACAGTTTTATCACCTGGAACTATAGCAGCGAGTCTTGCCTCGTTAGATTACCTGGGAAATAATTGCGAAATTTTGGAGGAATTATGGGGAAATATCAGATTATTAAAAACAGGTTTAACAGATTTAGGATATAAATTAGTACCTAGTCAGAGTGCAATTATCCCGATCATGATTGGAAATGAACGTGATCCCATGGAATTAAGTACAGGTTTGTTAGAAGATATATTAAAGGAGAATCATAATGAGATAGCTGCTTTAATAATTGAGCCGTTAGTTTTGGTAGAACCGGAAAGATGTTCGCTTGTGAACATGAAGATGTAATTGGTAAGATTCAGCCTAAAATAAAAGAGGTTGCAGACAAGCTAGAGGAATTTGGTGCATTAGATCATGTAGGTGATCTGCGACAGAGAGGTTTAATGATAGGTATAGAGTTAGTTAAAGATAAAGTAACTAAAGAACCATATGACTGGCAGAAAAAAATAGGGGCTAAAGTTTGTATGAAGGCTAGAGAAAAAAGAATGATTATTCGAACTTTAGGTAGTGTAGTAGTCTTTATGCCATCTTTATGTAGCACAAAGAAAGAATTACAAGATATGTTAGATATAATTTATGAATGCATAGAAGAGGTTACAGAATAAACTTTGCAATCAATAAAAGTAGTCAACATGTTCCTGAGTATTTTCTACCTGCTATATAAGTTAATTGCTTATATAGCAGGTTGCCTATTGACTTTCTTTTTATATAGGAAACTATATTTAATTTAGAAGTGTGGATAACATGTTGACTTTTTGTACTTTAAATTCCAATATCTATTAATGCTGTGATTCCTACTCCTTCTATTCTATCTATTTGATTTAATGGATTCTTAGTATTGACTGGCACTAAAGCCTTAATTCGAAAGGATCCATCTTTAAAATCACCTTCTAGTTGCGCAACTGCTTTCACCTTAGCAACTTGTTCAGATGGTCCAGAGACTTGAACAGCTCCTACATATGAGCCGGAACCAACAGTAACAATAGGAACTACTTTAGTTGCATTCTTAATTTGTACTCCGTTATTTAAGGTGAGTGTATTAATAAAACTATTGAGTGGTTTAGCAAATTTATCTACTACAAAACCTACCCCAAATAATTTTAAAAATTGCTCTCCAATATCTCCTGCTTGAATAATAGGACTATAAATCGATAAACTTCCAATAGTAATTAATAACAAAGCAACCAATATGATTTTTAAACTTGCATTATTGAACATAAACTTCCTCCTTTGTGAGTATTATTCTTATATTTATTTATTCTACATGATAATTACAACTCCCTGTATTCTTTTAATTAAATATTTTTAAATTTTTTTCTTAAGAAAGAAGGCTTTTTTGTTATATTTACTCAATATATATAATATTATGAACAATATTAATAAATTAACATAAATAAAAATAATAAATCAGAAATTGAAGCTAGAAATGTTTGTTTTTAAAATAAATTGTTTAATGTTGAACTTGAAAGGAGGTGTAAGATGTGCATAAAAAAAGATTAATTTTAGTCACTCTTGTGATAGTTATGATTTTCACGTTTTCAAGTATGGCAAGTGCTGCTTCACCTCAGGTGAAGAAAGAATTAACAAATTATCTTAATAATATTCCTGAAGATTTTGATGTAATTTTTGCTAGAGGTGTAAATTTCAAGTTGAAGACAGGTAAGGATATATTTGTATTAGATGTAAGGGAGCCGGCGGAATATAAAAGTGGACATATTCCCACAGCTGTAAATATTCCTATTCGTTCAGTAATGGATAACCTAGATCAGTTACCTAATAAAGAAACATTAATAGTGGCTTATTGTAAGACTGGGATTAGAGCAGCTTATGTTACAGAAGCATTACAAGTGTTAGGATATAATGCTAAAGATTTAGTTATGGGAATAGAAGGTTGGGAAGAATCAAATTTACCTATTCAAAAATAGTTTAAAGAATTAATAATTAGAGTCTTGACTTGATCAGTATAAGTTGAGGCTCTTAATTATAATGATTATAAAGTAATATGCAGAAGATAGAAAAAAATTAAAACAACAAAGGAGGAGGATATGTGAAATCCTTTAATATCAGCGCTACACGTAAAATGCAGTTTGCTTTTTTAATTATTGTCATTGCAATAGTAGCTAATGGTTATTTAGTATATCTTAATACAAGTAGCATACAAGAAGATGTCTTTTATATTAAAGAGAGGGCAATTCCGATTGCTAAGAATAATGCTCCTATTGAACAAAAGACAGTAGAGACTAGATTAGGGATATATAAGTGGTTAGTAGGAGAAGGTGAATTAAAAGTAGTAAAAGAAAATCTTAAAGAATTAGAAAGCTTAGTTAAAAAAGAGAAGGAGTTAGTTGAAGATAAAGATTTAACAACTGCATTGGATAATATCTTAAAAGTAAGGAAAGATTACGAGACTGCTCTTTTAAATTATACTTTAAGTAATGACCCTAAATATTATGATAAGATGAATAAATTAGGAAATAAAATTACTGAATTGACTAAACAAAATGGAGCTAAGACTTGGAATAAAGTTAATCAAGAGATAGACAATGTCTCTAAACAGGTTCAAGTTATTAAACAGAAGACAATTATATTTAGCTTAGTATGTGGCTTAATAGGAATATTAATAGGATTAATACTTAATAAAAATTTAAATACAGTAGTAAACAAGATAAAGGATGCTACTAATTCAGCTGTGGATGAAGCCCAAAAATCGAAAGAAAGAACAGACGAAATGTTAGATTCTGCTAAAGAAGTAGAGAGTTCTATAAATGATGCTTCTGAATTTGTTGAAATTATGGATGAAAATACTGATGAAGTTGCGACTGCTATTAATCAAGTTTCAAGTTCAATTGTTAATATTTCAAGTACAGTTGAAGAGCTATCTAGTAAATCACAGAATATCTTAGATTCGATTTCTGGAGTGCATGATAAGGTTGAAAAAGCTAGTAGTAGGGTAGAGCAAGGACATAATATAGTAGAGCAAGGTGTAGAATCTATATTTGCTCTTAATAATAAAATAGAAGATATTAGTGAAATGTCTAGTAGAATCATGGATATAACTGAACAGACAAATTTATTAGCTTTAAATGCTGCTATAGAAGCAGCTAGAGCTGGAGAAAAAGGACAAGGCTTTGCAGTAGTAGCAGAAGAGGTACGTGAGTTAGCTGAAATGAGTGCAGAAACTGCTGAAAATATAAAGAAAGTTATTTCTGGTATAAAAGAATCAGCCGATTCCACCATAGCTATTATGGTTGGCAAACAGGATAAAAGGAAAGCAGAAACTTATGATAACGTGCAAGGTATTTTTAATTTAATAGAAAGTGAAGTCAAAGAGATAACTGAAACAGTAAATAATATTGTAAAGGTGATAGAAGAACAGGCAGCCGGAAATCAAGAGATGACTGCTTCAACAGAAGAAATTTCAGCTACGACTGAAGAAGTTGCTAGTCAAACTGATGAAGTAGCAGAAGCTTCTTACCAATTAAAAGAGAATGTAAGTAGAATTATAGAAGCTAAAGAGATATTATTAGAAGATATTAATAATCAAGTTGAGAGCTCTAATGAACAATTAGAATCAACTGAGGCTATAGAAGATGCTAATAAACTTTTAAAGTAATAATTTATAATATTCCATATTATTCTATTGACAGTATAGTAGATAACTGTTATAATAATTAAAAATATGATAAAGAAAAGACTATGAAGGAGAAAAGTAGGTTTTAAATGATAGTAAAGCGAGCTAAGGTTAGTGGGAGCTTAGCCTAAAGTTTAATGCTGAAGTTCTCTCTGGAGTTGCTAGTTGAAATATAAGTAGACTCAGCCGGAATTCTTCCGTTATCTAGGGGATGAGATATTAAGGGTAGTCTACCCCCGTATCTTAAGTAAGGTGAATTAATTGCAGGGTTATCTATAACCTATAATTAATTAATCAGAATGGTAACGCGAATAATAAGCTCTTCGTTTCTGAATTCAGAAATGAAGAGCTTTTTTTATTTATTCTAAAATTAAATATGGTTTAAAGGCTATGAAAGAGTTAAGTAGATTAAAGGAAATCCTTTTAAGAGAGGAGATGTCATCGGCTGTAAGCATCTCTAAAGACCTTTAGTTAAAATTTCGCTCTGGAGCTGTATAACTGAAATTCAGTAAGTTATATCGGTGGAATGACCGTTAATTAAAACTAGTGAGTTACATTATAATTTTACGTAACTAATTAGGGTGGTATCACGAAATTTAGCCTATCTTGTTTCGTCCTAACGAGGAACAAGGTAGGCTTTTTATATTATTAAATCAAAAATATTAAAATTGGAGGGATAAATAATGTTAAAAGATTTAAAAGTTAAGAATCATAAAGGAGAAGTTAAGATAGGAGAGTTAAAAATCGGTAGTAATGAATTAGTAGTAATGGCTGGACCTTGTGCAGTGGAAAGTAGAGAACAGATACTTAAGGCAGCAGAAGAAGTTAAAAAGAATGGAGGTCAAATACTAAGAGGTGGAGCCTTTAAACCACGCACCTCACCATATAGTTTCCAAGGTTTAGGTGAAGAAGGGCTAAAGTTATTAGCTGAAGCTCGAGAAAAAAAAGGACTTAAAATAATTACTGAGGTAATAGATTCGGAAGCTATTGAGTTAGTAGATAATTATGCTGATATTCTGCAAATTGGTTCTCGAAATATGCAGAATTATGGTTTATTAAAGAAATTAGGAAAAGTTGATACACCAGTGATGTTAAAAAGAGGTTATGCAGCAACTATTAAAGAATGGTTATTATCAGCTGAATATATCATTTCTCATGGTAATCCAGATGTTATACTCTGTGAAAGAGGAATTAGAACATTTGAGACAGCTACACGAAATACTTTAGATTTAAATGCAATTGCTTTAGTAAAGGAGTTGACCAATTTACCAGTAATTATAGATCCAAGTCATGGAACAGGAAAAAGGAGCTTAGTTAACCCTTTAGCTAAAGCCGGGATTAGTGTAGGGGCTGATGGTATTATTGTAGAAATGCATCCTAACCCAGCAGAAGCTCTTTGTGATGGAGAGCAATCATTAACTATAAGTGATTTTGCTTTATTAATAGATGATTTAGAGAAAGTAGCTAAAGCAGTGAATAAAAGTTTGATTATTTGATAATTTTTAAAGGAAGGAATAAATGAGTATAGAATATAAAATATTAAGTATAGAGTTATATTGATTAAGCAATATACAAAAAGAGGTGTTAATTATGGCTAAAAATATTCCAAAAGCTAATTATGCAATTATTGGTGGTTCTAGTACTTACTCTTTAAGATTTCCTGAAGACTTATCTGCTGATGATGTTGAAATTCTAGAAAAAGGATTAATATTTGATACTCCATATGGAAAGAGCCCGGAGTTTAAACTATTCCAATTAGGAGAAAAGCGTGTTCTTACTTGTAAGATGCATGGTTGGAGAAAATGGCAAGAAGATTTAAGTCGTAGTGAGTCATCACAACAGATATTTTGGGTCTTTATGCAGGCGGGAGTCAAGAAAATATTTGCGGAAGGTGGAGTAGGAGCAATTAATCATCTTTTAGAACCAAGAGATGTAATTGTCCCTACTGATTATATAGATCAATCTTTAAGAAAAGATGTAGATTTAAATCAAGGTTATTTATTAATGATGAGGCAAGCCGTCTGTCCTGACCTGCATCAAGCCCTATATGGTGCATCTAAGGATAATACTATTGGTAGAGCATTTAATAGAGGGAATTATGTAGTTACTGAAGGACGACATTTTGAAAGTCCGGCTGAAATTCAGATGTATAAGCAGGCTGGGGCTGATGTTGTAGGTCAGACTATGTGTCCAGAAGTTTATTTAGCTAGAGAGATTGGTGCTTGTTATGCTGCAGTTTATTTGGTGGTGAATTATGCTGAAGGTATTGTAGAAGATTGGACTCACGATGAATTAAGTGATCTCTTTCATAATGAAGGGGAGGTAATCGGAAACATTTTATTAAATTCTTTAAGAGATATAGACTCCAAACAAGAATGTGGGTGTAATGATTTACGGAAACCAACAATGATTAAAGAGGAGAACCGTGGAGAGTAAATTTTGAAAGGGGTATAATTATGCTCTTAGTTAGTTCTTGTTTATTAGGATTTGATTGTAAATATAATGGCGAAAACAATGAAAATGAAGAGGCACTAAAGTTATTTGAAAATATACAGGTGATTCCTATTTGCCCAGAAAGTTTAGCACAGTTGCCTATTCCGCGCCCACCAGCTGAGATTCAAGAAGGGGATGGAAATGATGTATTAGATGGGCAGGCTAAAGTAATAGATAAGCATGGAAGAGATTTAACTAGTGATTTTATTGAAGGTGCATATCAAGCATTGCAACAGGCTAAGATGAATGGAGTTAACCTAGCTCTGCTTAAGGCTAGAAGTCCTTCTTGTGGTAGCTGTCAAATATATTCTGGTAATTTTGATGGAAAGTTAAAAGAAGGTGACGGAATAACAGCTGCTTTATTTAAAAGAAATGGAATCAAAGTATATACTGAAGAAGAAACAGGTCAATTATTGAATAAAATTTAATTTTAAAAAATTAAATGAACTGTATTATTAGGGAGGTAAAGGTTAGTGAATATAGTGCTTTATCAACCAGAGATTCCACCAAATACCGGTAATATTGCTAGGACTTGTGCGTGCACTGGTGCTTCATTACATTTAATTCGACCTCTAGGCTTTTCTACTGATGAGAAATCTTTAAGAAGAGCAGGGTTAGATTATTGGGATATGTTAGATGTACATTATTATGATAGTTTTGAAGAGTTAGAAGAGAAGTATCCAGATCATAATTTTTACTTTGCTACTAAGTTTGCTACTAAATTTCATACAGAGATAAAATATAAAGAAGACGATTTTTTGGTATTTGGGAAGGAAACAGCTGGATTACCTGATGTAATTACTGAACATTATAGTGAGAATTGTATTAGAATTCCTATGATAGGAGATGCCCGTTCCTTAAATTTAGCTAATTCAGTCTGTGTTGTTTTATATGAATCTTTAAGACAACTGGAGTTTAGGGATTTAACTTAAGGTGAGAGGAGAGACGATGAAGAATTTTGTTAGAATTCTATTGATTATTATAGGAAGTATTTCTGTATTGCTTGGCATAATAGGAGTAATATTACCTGTTATCCCTACTACTCCTTTTTTATTACTTGCTGCTATATGCTATGCGAGAAGCTCAGAAAGATTTTATAATTGGCTTTTAAGTAATAAACTATTGGGCAGATTTATTAAGGATTACCGTGAAGGGAAAGGGATACCTTTAAAAGCGAAAATTTTGGCTATTTCTATGTTGTGGATAAGTATGGGAATAACAGTTATATTTATAATTCCTAAATTATTTGTAAAGATTTTATTGACATTAATAGCAGGTAGTGTCACTTTTTATATTCTCTCTATAAAGACTTATATACAATAAAAAAATTAATATATTAATTTATGTCCTTGTTGAATACTTTAGCACTAATTGTTACAGACTAATGATTAAATAAAGTTAAATTAAAGGGGGATAAATTAATGAGTCATAAGTTATTAAGTCGAGGTTTGGTAATAGCTATTATAATAACGATGTTAGCATTTGCGGTAGTAGGTTGTGCATCGCCTCAAAACACAAATGACCCGAATACTACTGAAGATAATACTCAGGATCAGGCAGGAGACCAAGCAGAAGCTCAGCAGAATAATCAACAGAATCAGGAAAGAATAGCAGAATTAGAAGAGAAATTACAATTAGTAACTCAGGACAACTCTGAAGGTGGTTGTACTGCTGGATGTCATCAAGGAGAATATAATTTGCAAAATCAGATTAAAGATATTGAAGGACACCCTGATGTGGAAGCCAGTAGTTTAGAAGAATGCTTGCAGTGTCATGCCAGTGGAGAACTTGCTTTTAAAACTGTAATTCATAAATCACACCTTATAGAAGGAGAACATTATACAGAAGATTACGATAAGAATTGTATCAACTGTCATAACATTTCTGAAGATGGTGAAATTACTGTTGATGGTTTAGATAACCAAGAGAATGGTAATGATGCAAATAATACTGAAGACGAGAATAACCAAGGATAAAGGTTAAAATTTACCGCCTAGCTATTTTAAAGTAGTTAGGCTTTTTTATTTTTAAATATTATTTTGCAGGTTTTATTAGTAAAAGTATAGAAAATAATTAAAAATTGTTAATTATTTATTAGTAATGAAATAGTATTATTATAATGGGAGGTGATTTTATATGCCAATTATTACTGTAGATGGACCTGAATTAACTAAAGAACAAAAGAAAGAGTTAATTGAATCATTCACTAAGACTGCTAGTAATGTTATAGAGTTACCAGAAGAAGCATTTGTAGTATTGATTAAAGAGATGGAAGCTGATAATGTTGGAGTTGGTGGTGAAATTTTAGCAGAAAAACATGGAGAGTAAAGGAGGCTTTCTTTTGCAAAAAGTTGCATATGATGAGTATATTAAAGAGGCTACAGAATCTTTAACTAAAGGAGCCTTTCTAACTGTTAAGTCTGCAGATGATCTCAATACAATGACAATTGGTTGGGGGAGTATTGGTTACATCTGGGGAAAACCAATCTTGATGGTAATGGTTAGGAAGTCTCGTTATACTTTTCAATTAATTGAAAAGGCAGATGAATTTACGGTTAGTATTCCTTTAAATGAAGGAATGGAAGAGGAATTAAAATTCTGTGGCACTAAATCAGGTAGAGATTATGATAAGTTTAGTGAATGCAACTTAAATACATTAGCAGGTCAAAAAGTAGATACTCCAGTTATTAGTGGTTGTAATTTGCATTATGAATGTGAGATTAAATTTAAGCAGGTTATGGATGCAGCAAAATTAGATTTTGATTATGATGAAGAATGGTATCCTAAAAAGGATTATCATACTTTTTACTTTGGAGAGATTGTAAGTTGTTATTTGACAGAGTAAAATCTCCCCTGAATCGGATCTTAATTCGGTTCAGGGTAATTTTTTAGTATTGATAAATAATAGAAGTAGTTTTCAGTTAATTTTTAAATTATGATAATGAGGTGAGAATATGGAATTAAAACAAGTTAAAGAACGAGTAAACTATATAGCAAGTCCGACTAATTTAGGAGTTATAGAGGCAGATACAGGTGTAGTCTTAATAGATAGCGGTGTTGATGACAGTGTAGGAAAGAGAGTATTAAAGATTCTAGAAAAGGAAGGATTTGAAGTGCAAGCCATAATTAATACACATTCTCATGCTGATCATTGTGGTGGTAATGCATATATAAAAGAAGAGACAGGAGTTGAAATTTATGCTCCTCAAATAGAAGCAGGCATTATACAAGCACCTTATTTAGAACCTCTTTATCTTTTTTCAGGAGCCAGTCCTATTGAAGAGCTAAAAAACAAATTTTTGATGGCAAAACCTTCACAGGTAGATAATATTCTGGATGGAGATAAAGAGAGATTAACTATAGGCAATACCAATCTGAAATCAATTCCATTGTCAGGACATTCTCCTAATCAAATTGGTATTGAAATTGAGGATGTTTTATTCTGTGCAGATTCTATTTTTTCTAAAGCTGTTTTAAGAAAACATAAGATTCCTTTTTATACTGATATAGATAGTCAAAAAGAAACTTTAAGTTTTCTTAAAAATAGTGATTATGAATCATATATTCCATCCCATGGTAAGCCTATAGATAATATTGATGAACTAGTTGAGGCTAATTTAGAAGTTATTGAAGAGGTAGAAGAATATATTTTAGAAGTTTTAGTTGATAAACAGACAACAGAGAATATTTTAAAAGAGTTAGTGACTCATTTAAAAATCAAATTAGAAAGGAATCAACAATATTTTTTAATGAAGACAGCTACTATGGCTTATCTTAGCTCTTTATATAATAGAGATAAACTAGAATCAAGTATAGAAAATAATTTGTTATTATGGAAAAGAAAATAATAATTCAGTATAATATTTTAATCATATGATCAAAAGGTTTGAATTAGAAAATAAATAATTAATATTTTAAAAACTGAATTTAATATGGTTTTAAAACAGCCAGTATACTTTATAAAGTATACTGGCTGTTTTATTATTGAGTTAGAGAAATATTTATTTTACTATTAACCAAATGATACTCATATTTATAATAATAAGTAATTACAAATAAATATTATATGATGAAAGGAGGTAAAAGGTTTTGAATGAAACAAGTGAGGAGTCGGTTGTTAAACTTGATGTTAGAGGTTTAAGAGAATTTGCAGAAAGTATTTTGCAAGAAGTTGGTCTTACAGAGGAGAATGCTAAAACTTTTGCTGATTCATTAATGTATGCTAGTTTACGAGGAATAGATACCCATGGGATTTCTCGACTACCTATTTATGTTAAACGTTTAGAGAAAGGTATAATGAATTCATCTCCGAGGCCTAAATTTGTAAGACAGTCATTTGGAACCGGTATTTTGTCCGGAGATAACGGACCAGGACAGATTAATGGAACCATAGGAATGAAGAAAGCGATTGAAATAGCAGGTCCAAATGGAGCAGGCTTTGTTGCTATTAAAGATAGCAATCATTTTGGGGCAGCTGCTTACTATGCCAAGCAGGCTTTAGCACATGACATGATAGGTTTAGCTTTTACTAATTCACAGCCGAATATGGTGCCTTACGGTGGAGGAGAACCATTCTTTGGAACTAACCCTATTTCTGCTGCAATCCCTACTAAACAAGAGCTGCCGATTATAATTGATTTAGCAACCAGTAAAGTAGCCCGAGGAAATATTATTTTGGCTGCTAAAGAAGGTGAAGATATTCCAGAAGATTGGGCAGTAAACTCTGAGGGAGAATCTACTACTAATCCAAAAGAGGCACTAGAAGGTGCAGTCTTACCTATGAGTGGGGCTAAGGGATATAGTTTGGCTATTTTAGTAGAGGTATTAAGTGGTATTTTAGCTGGTGGGGGTTTTAGCTCTCAGATTAAGTCATTATATAATAATTTTGAAGAACCACAGAAGGTAGGACATTTTGTAGGGGTGATAAATCCAGCAGACTTTATTTCTATTGATATTTTTAAGAGTCAAGTAGATCAAATGATTAGAGAAATTAAAAAAATACAACCAGGGATTAGATTTAAAGAAGTCTTTTTACCTGGAGAACTTGAAGAATATAAAAAGAAAGATAGATTACAAGAAGGAATCCCATTAACTAAAGGAGTTGTAGAAGATTTAAAAGAGTTACAAAATCAACATGGAATAGAATTACATATTTAAATAATTGTTGACATTTGACTAAATAATATATAAAATGAAGGATAAATGATATAAGTTATAGTTTATAAAAAAGAGGAGTTGATATAGTGGAGTTAGTAGGAGTATTATTAGGATTTGTAGCAATTTTAATATTAAATTCTAGAAAAGTTAATATGGGATTATCCCTAATTATTGGATCAATAGTTGCTGGTTTATTCTCAGGAATGAGCATTAAGATGATAGGCATAACCATATTCGATTCAGTAGTTGAACCTGTAGCATTGCAGTTAATAATTGTAGTTACGGTGGTTAGTGGTTTAGGTTATATTTTAAAAGAGACCGGGGATCTTAATAATATGATAGATGCTTTAATTTCTCTTGTAAAGGATGGTAAGATATTAAGTATGTTACTACCAGCTTTGATAGGAACATTAGCAGTTCCAGGAGGAGCTATTCTTTCGGCCCCAATGGTGAATGAAAGTGGAGATAGAATTGACTTAGATAAAGGGCGCAAGACAGCCATTAATTTATTCTTTAGACATATTCTTTTGTTTGTTTATCCGCTTTATGGAGCATTGATCTTAACGGCTGATATGTTCAGTGTAGAGAAAATTTTTATTATTAAATATAATGCTTTAGTTATGTTAGGAGGAGTGGTTGCTGCTTATTTTGCCTTCTTTAATAGTTCACATCAGGAGAATGAAGAGAATAAAGAAGGTAGAAATAATACTATGCAAGATCTTAGTACGTTTTTAATAAGTTTTTTGCCTATTTTGACTATTATAATTTTAGCTATTGTTTTTAAAGTACCGTTTTATTTAGCTACTATTGCTGGCGTACTTATAGCAGTTAGTAAGAACATGCCTGATGGTAATTTTGTAAAAGAATATAGTAAAAGACTTAAAGACTTTTTGGTTAAAGGTGTAAATTATAAGATGCCAGTTTTAATTATTGGAGTAATGGCTTTTAAAGCTGTAGTTGAAGGTAGTGGAGCTGTTAATGGAGTAGCAGATTTCTTAACTAGTACAGGATTACCTTTGAGTTTAATGATAACAGTATTAGGGTTAATTACTGGATATCTAACAGGAATGACTATGGCAGCTATGGGAATTTTAATTCCAATCTTTATGCCGGTTATGCCTCCTGAAGCTATAGGAGCTTATATCACTTTATTATTTACTACTGCTTTTGTTGGTTACTTAATATCACCAATTCATCTTTGTTTAGCATTAACTAAGGAATACTTTGAATCAAGATTTAAATCTGTATATCTACTTACAGCCATTCCAGGGGCGGTTATGATTATTATTGCCTTAATACAAGTAATGGTAAGTTAAAAATTAAAATTAGAATTTCTCCCTCCAGATTGGGTTAAATTAATTACTACTTAATTTATCTTAAACTGGAGGGATTTATTTTATGTTAAGGGAACGGAGAATAAAAGAAAGTAAAGTCGCCATTGGAGAAGGATTAGAAGGAGATGTAATTCGAAATTTGTTAGATGACTTAAATATTAATCAGAAGATAAATCAAGACGATACAGTGACTATTACCCCTAATTGGGTCAATACCAATACTCCAGAGACAGGAACAGTAATAGGTCCTGAATCATTGCGGCAGTTAATTCAATATATTAAAGAAGAGTCACCAGCTCGAATTGTAGTTGCTACTGGATCAGGAGGAACCGAAACAACTAAAGTAATAAAGCAGACAGGGTATCAACAGGTTATTGATGAAGAAGGAATAGAGTTTGTTGATTTAAATTATGGACCTTATGAAGAATTTGAAATAGATCATCCTAAAATTAATAATATAAAGCTAAATAAATTATTAATTGAAACTGATTTTTTAATTTCTTATACTCAAATTAAACATCATGAAGAAGCAACAGTTTCTTTAGGAATTAAGAATATTGCTTTAGCGTGGCCACCAGCAGAACTTCATGGCTTTCCGAAAGCTGGCAAAGGGATTCATGAATATTTACATGAATTTATTACTGCTATGGGAGAGTTAATTCCTATTGATCTCACAATTTTAAGTGGCGATCAAGGCATGGTAGGTACTGGTCCTTCTAATGGAAAACCTGTTAATGCTGATTTAGTAGTAACAGGAACTGATCCGGTGGCAACGGATGTAGTAGGAGCTCGTTTATTAGGCTTTAGGCAGCAAGCAGTACATTATTTACATAATCTTATTCGATTAGAAATAGGTGAAGGTGATTTAAGAGAAGTTAATTTAATGGGGATGTCTCTTGATCAAGCAGAGCAAAAATTTAGTCAAGCAGCTTATGATTATAAGATTGTTTTAGATAAAAGAGATATCTTACCATTACATTTACGACCTAAAAAAGGATCTAAAAAATAAATTCAAAGAATAATCAGAAAACCCTTGACTATTCTTTAGTAATATGCTACAATTCATATTAACAAATTTAAAATATAATATAGAAAACATAGAAGGGGATTAGTAAGAAGAAGGCAGATTTTAAGAGAGTCATCGGTTGGTGCGAGATGATATCTGCACTTTTGAACTCACCCTGGAGTTGTTAATCTGAAGTGAAGTAGGCTTAACCGGATACCTTCCGTTAATAGGTTAGAGTGATTCTATCTTAGTTTAATTAAGATAGAATAATTAGAGTGGTAACGCGAAATAGCCTTTCGTCTCTATTGATTAGAGATGGAAGGATTTTTATATTTTATGGTCTATATAATTAAATAAAAGTCTAAAGACATAGAAAGGGAATAGTAAGAAGAAGGCAGATTTTAAGAGAGTCATCGGTTGGTGCGAGATGACATCTGCACTTTTGAACTCACCCTGGAGTTGTTAATCTGAAGTGAAGTAGGATTAATCGGATACCTTTCGTTAATAGGTTAGAGTGATTCTATCTTAGTTTAATTATGGTAGAATAATTAGAGTGGTAACGCGAAATAACCTTTCGTCTCTATTGATTAGAGATGGAAGGGTTTTTATATTTATAGTACTTTTAGTAATTTAATAATTAATTTTAATTAGAGAGAAGTGGATTAGCGAGGAGGATTATTAAAATTATGAATAAAGAATTAAAAATGACTATTGGAGAATTGTTAGATCAGCAAGTAGCTAAGTACGGAGATAATGATGCTGTGGTTTATGTAGAGGAAGGAATTAGGTATAATTATCGACAGTTTAGAGATGTATGTAACCAAGCTGCAAAAGGATTTATGGAACTTGGTATTGAGGTAGGTGATCATGTAGCTGTTTGGGCAAATAATCGCCCAGAATGGTTGATTACTCAATTTGCTACCGGTAAGATGGGAGGAGTTTTAGTTACGGTGAATACAAATTACCGTGCTGCTGAATTGGAATATCTTTTAAAGCATTCTGATACTAAAACTTTAATCTTATCAGAAGGAATGAGAACTAGTTATTCAGAGATTTTATATGAAATTTGTCCAGAATTAAAGAATTCTAAACCAGGAGGGTTAAATTCAGAAAAGTTTCCTCACCTTAAGCATGTAATCTATATCGGGGAGGGAGAAGCGCCAGCTGGTATGTATCATTGGGATGATATTATGGAGATGGGTAAAGAAGTTAGTGATTTTGATTTAAAAAAGCGCCAAGCTACTCTTGACCCTGATGATGTAATTAATATGCAGTATACTTCAGGAACTACTGGATTTCCAAAAGGAGTTATGCTTACTCATGCTAATATTATAGCTGATGCTAATTATATAGCTGAAAGCATGAACTTTACTCATGAAGATCGTTTATGTATTCCAGTACCATTCTTCCATTGTTTTGGTTGTGTATTAGGAACATTAACCTGTGTAACTAAAGGAGCAACTATGGTACCAATAGTTAAATTTAAACCAGAGCCGGTTTTAAATGCTATTGAAACTGAGAAATGCACGGCAGTTCATGGAGTGCCAACAATGTTTATTGCTGAATTAGAAGATCCTAATTTTGAGAAATATGATCTTAGCTCTTTAAGGACAGGAATTATGGCAGGCTCTAGTTGTCCGATGTCAGTTATGAAACAAGTGATTTATGAAATGGGAGCAGATGATATTACTATTGCCTATGGTCAGACGGAATCTTCACCAGTAATTACACAAACTAGAGTTAATGACCCAATTGAAAAAAGAGTTACTACTGTTGGTAAACCTTTACCTAATGTAGAAGTTAAAATTGTTGATCCAGAGACAGGTCATGAGGTGGGGCCAGGGGTTGAAGGAGAATTGTGTACTCGTGGTTTCCATGTGATGAAAGGATATTATAAGATGCCTGAAGCTACCAAGGAAACTATCGATGAAGATGGTTGGCTGCATACAGGAGATTTAGCAATTATGGATCGAGATGGGTATTTTGAGATTATAGGGCGTCTTACTGATATGATTATTCGTGGAGGCGAGAATGTATATCCGCGAGAAGTTGAGGAGTTTATGCGACAGTATTCTAAAGTTAAAGATGTGCAAGTAGTAGGAATTCCTGATGAAAAGTATGGTGAAGAAGTAATGGCCTATGTTCAATTAAAGGATGGAGAAGAAATAACTTCTCAAGAACTCTTTGACTACTTTAAAGATCAGATTTCTTGGCATAAATTACCTAAACAGATAAAGATTGTAGATGAATATCCATTGACGGCCAGTGGAAAAGTACAAAAATATAAATTAAGAGAGAAAGCGATTTAAATAATTTTAGGATGTATAAAATAAAAAATACTATCAAATAAAAGCTTGATAGTTATAAAATGGTGGAGGGAAGAGGATTTGAACCTCTGAAGGCATCGCCGGCAGATTTACAGTCTGCTCCCTTTGGCCAACTCGGGCATCCCTCCATATTTAGTTTACAGTTGACAGTTACTTTTAATGCAAACGTTATAACTCATTTGTAACTGTTAATTATCAACTGTCAATTGTCAACTATTAAAAAAGATGGTCGGAGCGAAAGGATTTGAACCTTCGACCCCCTGGTCCCAAACCAGGTGCGCTACCAGGCTGCGCCACGCTCCGACAAATTTCTACTGTTTTTCAACAGCGACAATATAAATTATAAATCATTTTTTGATTAGAGTCAAGGGAAAACTTAAAAAAATTAAATTATTTTTTAAAAAATGAGATGACCTTACTGAAAAATCAGTAAGGTCTATAATTTATTTAAGATTTATTATTCTACAGATTCTACAGATTCTACTTCTGGAACTTCTTCTTTAAGCACTCTTTCAATACCATTCTTAAGAGTCATTTGAGACATTGGGCAACCACCGCAAGCTCCAGTTAATCTTACTTTCACAACTCCACCATCAATTTCAACTAATTCAACATCTCCACCATCAGCCTGTAAAGATGGTCTAACTTTATCTAATGCAGCTTCAACTTGTTCTTTCATTATAATCAGTCACCTCCTCCCAAAAACATTCATTACAATAAATGCTTATTTTTATTATATCAAAAACTCAATATCTAATACTGTTAAATATGTAACATTACAAAATAATTAAGTCATCAACAATAAATAATTCTTGGTCAATACTTAAAATTCCTTTTAAATAAAAAAATATTTAAAAATTAATATAAAATGATTAATAGAAATATTAAGTTTTTGACACTTAAAAGATTAACTGATATAATTTAATTAATAATTATTACTATTATTAATTATAAGAATAAGTATAAAAAAGGTGGATAAATATGGATGAATCTAAACCTAAAAGAAGAATGACAAAGCAGAGAAAGAAGATATTAGACGTTTTAAGAAGTACTACATCTCACCCAACTGCAGATTGGATTTATGAGCAAGTTAAAGAAGAAATCCCCAATATTAGTCTAGGAACAGTATATAGAAATCTAAATGTATTAAAAGAGATGGGGAAGATTATGGAGCTGAATTACGGTAGCTCATATAGCAGATTTGATGGTAATCCAGAGAATCATTATCACTTTACATGTTTAAAATGCGGTAGGGTTTTAGATGTTGATGAACCGATTCATGTTGAAATTAATCAAGGTATTGAAGAGAAGATGGAATGTGATATTGACTATCATAGGATGGAGTTTTTTGGTTTATGTTCAGAATGTAATTAAAAATAAAATATTAAATATTTAAACAGAGCGTCAGTACTATAAATTAGTACTGGCGTTTTTCTATATTTAATAACTATTCAAAAGTAAAATAGTATAAAATGTTTCATTGTGGAGATAATATTCATTGACCATAAAAGGAGGTGGAAGTAGTGGCAACTACAGAAGAACAAATAGATAAGAAGACAGAAGAATCAAAATTAAGTGATGAAGAATTGAATCAAATAGATAAGATTATAGAAGAAAATCAAGGTGAAGAAGGAATTTTAATCAATGTTTTACATAAAGTTCAAAAGATAGTTGGATATCTACCACGGGAAATACAGATTAGGGTGGCTACAGGGTTAGATATTCCTTTTAGTAAGGTCTATAGTGTAGTAAGTTTCTATTCATTATTCTCTACTACTCCTCGTGGAAAGTATACAATAGAAATCTGTACAGGAACTGCATGTTATGTAAAAGGTGCAGAAGAAGTTTTAAAAAGAATAAAAGATGAATTAAAGATAGAGCCTGGAGAGACGACTGAAGACAATTTATTCACTTTAGAAACTGCTCGCTGTATAGGAGCATGTGGAATGGCACCAGTAGTTGTTGTAGGAGATGATGTTCATGGTAGAATAGAGCCAGATAAAGTTTCTGATCTACTAAATCAATACCGATAGAAGGAGGAATAAGATGGCACTCAAAACAGAAATGTTGGTCTGTGGAGGAACTAGCTGCTTTTCTTCTGGTAGTGAAGATATTTATCAAAATTTGGTAGACCAGCTAGCAGACAATAATTTAGAAGAAGAGACTAAACTAACTAAAACCGGATGCTTTGGCTTTTGTGAAAAGGGCCCGATAGTAGTTATTTATCAAGAAGATGCTCCAACGGGAATCTTCTACTGTCAGGTGGAACCAGAGGATGTGCAGCAGATTGTACAGGAACATTTAATTAATGGTGAAATTATAGATGATTTACTTTATGAAGAACCAGATACAGGACGCAAAATTCCAGAGTATGAAAATATGGGTTTTTATAAATACCAGCAACGACTTGCTTTAAAAAACTGTGGATTTATTGAACCGTATGAAATAGAAGAGTATATTGCTAGAGATGGTTATAGAGCTTTAGGGGAAGCTTTAACTCACATGAACCCACAAGAGATAATTGAAGAGGTAAAGACTTCAAAATTAAGAGGTAGAGGTGGGGGAGGTTTTCCTACTGGCCTTAAATGGGAGTTTACTCGTAAAGCTGAAGGAAATCCTAAATATGTAATTTGTAATGCAGATGAAGGTGATCCTGGAGCATTTATGGATAGAAGTATATTAGAAGGTGATCCTCATAGTGTAATTGAAGGATTAGCAATTGCAGCTTATGTTATAGGAGCAGAGCAAGGTTATGTTTATATAAGAGCCGAATATCCATTAGCAGTTGAAAGGTTAGAAAAAGCCATTAAAGAAGCTAATAAATTAGGATTATTAGGTAAAAACATATTTGATACAGGTTTTAATTTTAATTTAGAGATTAGAGTTGGAGCAGGAGCATTTGTTTGTGGTGAAGAGACAGCTTTAATTCATTCAGTACAAGGAGATAGGGGAGATCCTCGATCTAAGCCTCCTTATCCTGCTAATCAGGGATTATGGAATCAACCGACTTTAATTAATAATGTTGAAACTTTAGCAAATGTTCCACAAATAATTTTAAATGGAGGTAAATGGTTTAGCCATATAGGTGCAGAAGAAAGCACAGGAACCAAGGTCTTTGCTTTAGCAGGAGACATTTATAATACTGGATTAATCGAAGTGCCTATGGGGACTACTTTACGAGAAATCATCTTCGAATTAGGAGGTGGAATCCCCGGAGGCAAAGAGTTTAAAGCTGCTCAAACAGGTGGACCATCTGGAGGATGTATTCCTAAAGAAAATTTAGATATCTCTGTAGATTATGACACTTTAATAGAAGTTGGTTCCATGATGGGTTCTGGTGGTTTGATTGTTATGGATGAAGACACTTGTATGGTTGACGTTGCTAGATATTATTTAGATTTTACTCAAGACGAAGCGTGTGGGAAGTGTACACCAGGTCGAGTCGGAACCAAAAGATTATTAGAGATGTTAAATAAAATAGTTGAAGGTGAAGCAGAGTCTAATATTCTTGATAAATTAGAAGCTTTATCTGTTGAAGTTAAGAAAACATCTTTGTGTGGTTTGGGACAATCAGCTCCTAACCCTATTTTAAGTACTCTTAATTATTTTAGAGAGGAATATGAAGCTCATGTTTTCGATAAGAGATGTCCAGCCGGTGTATGTGAAGCTTTACTAGATTACACAATTGATGAGGAGAAATGTAAAGCATGTGGATTATGTGCTAAAAAATGTCCAGCCGCAACCATAGAAGGAAGTAAAGAGGAAGGTTATACGATAGATCCTGAAGAGTGTAAGGATTGTGGGATTTGTGAAGAAGAATGTCCATTTGATGCAATTGCTAGAGGGTAAGTTTAGAGAGGAGGTCAAAAGTTGATTACTGTAAAGATTGACGGTCAAGAGGTAGAAGTAGAAGAGGGAGCAACAATAATAGATGCTGCTGCCAAGCTTGATATTGATATACCAACACTTTGTTATTTGAAAGATTTAAATGAACCAGGTGCATGTAGAGTATGTATGGTAGAGATTAAAGGAGAAGAAAAACTTCAACCTGCTTGTATATATAAGGTTAGTGAAGGGTTAGAAGTTAAAACGAATACTCCACAGGTTATAGAAGCAAGAAAGAAGGTATTAGAGCTCTTTTTATCAGACCATCCTTTCGATTGTTTAACCTGTGCTGCTAATCAAAATTGTGAATTACAATCTTTAGCTAAACAGTATGGTATTAGAGATATAGATTTTGATGGGGCAAGGAATGAATTTCCAGTAGATGACCTTTCACCATCACTGGTTCGTGAGCCGAGCAAATGTATTCTATGTAGAAGATGTATAAGTGTTTGTAGTGAGATTCAAGAAGTACATATTTATGATGTAATAGATAGAGGATTTAAAGCTGTTGCTGCTCCAGCATATAATGAAAGTTTAATGGATACTCCATGTATTACATGTGGTCAGTGTATTATGGTCTGCCCGACTGGTGCTTTACATGAGCAGAATGATTCTCAGAAAGTATGGGATGCCCTAGCAGATGAGTCTAAACATGTGGTGATTCAGACAGCACCTTCAATAAGAGTAACTATTGGAGAAATGTTTGGAATGGAGATAGGAAGCTTAGTTACTGGACAGTTGGTGACTGCTTTAAGACGAATAGGTTTTGATAAAGTTTTTGATGACTGTTTTGGAGCAGATGTAGTTGTGATGGAAGAGAGTTATGAATTGATGGAACGATTAGAAAGTGGTAAAGACTTACCTCAATTCACATCTTGTTGTCCAGGATGGGTTAAGTTCTGTGAAACTTACTATCCGTCTATGATAGATAATCTTTCTAGTTGTAAATCACCACAACAAGTTTTTGGAGCTTTAACTAAATCTTATTATGCTGAAAGAGCTGGGATAGATCCTGAAGATATCTTCTGTGTTTCAACTATGCCTTGTGTAGCTAAGAAATATGAATCACAAAGACCAGAGATGGATTCCAGTGGTTTTAGAGATGTAGATGCTGTGTTGACTACTCGTGAATTAGGCGAGATGATAAAACAAGTAGGATTAGATATTACGAACTTACCAGAAGAAGAATATGATAATCCAATGGGATATGCAACTGGAGCCGGAGTAATTTTTGGTTCAACTGGTGGTGTAATGGAAGCTGCATTAAGAACTGCTTACGAAAAGATCACAGGAGAAAGATTAAAGGATTTTAAATTAGAAAGTGTAAGAAGCGATGATTTTAGAGAAGCTGAGATTGATTTAAAAGATGGTAAAAGCCTTAAAGTAGCAGTAGCTAGAGGTACAAGTAATGCTAGAAAATTAATTCATAAAATTATGAGTGGAGAAGCTGATTATGATTTTGTAGAAGTAATGGCTTGTCCTGCTGGAGGATGTGTTGGTGGAGGTGGACAACCGATATATTCTGGAAGAGATAAATGGATGAGGATGTTCAGTGATAGAGTTAAACGTGCTGAAGGGTTATTTAAGGCAGATGAAGAGAAGGAACATAGAGTTGCTCATGAAAATCCATATATTAAGCAGTTATATGATGAGTATTTAGGTGAACCTCATAGTGAAAGATCACAGAGACTATTACATACTCCTTATGTAGATAGACAGATGTATACTCGGGATGAGCGATATAGTGTTAAGAAGAATGAAAAAATGAAAGTAGCAGATAAGAATAATTAAAATAAAAAGCCCTTCTTCAATTTGAGGAAGGGCCTTATTAGATTTTATTTAGCTACATAAACAGGGACATCAGCAGCTTTAGTTACACTTAAAGCTACACTACCTAGAGCAATTCTCTTTAAGCCAGTCCTTCCAGATTCACCTAAGACAATTAAATCAATTTTATTGTTTTTAGAATACTTCACTATTTGCTTAGTAACTCCACCTCTTAATACCTTTGTATTTATTTTCACATTGTTTTCATCACCAAACTTTTTAGCTGCTGTTAGTCCAGCTTCAGTAGGATCTATTCCTAAAGTTACTTTATCGCTTAAGTTTTCTTCTGGTAACTGTGCTTTTTGTCTGCCAGTGTCTACAAAGACAGCATCAATTTCAGCATCGAATATTTTAGCTAGAGAGACAGCAGACTTAGTTGCCTTTATTGAATAGTTTGAACCATCAGTTGCTAATAATATTTTATTTATATTCAAATCCACCATAGTAATATCTTCATTAGTTAATTCTTCAGCAGTATGATCAACCATAGTATCACCTCCTTAAATTATAAATGTTATTATTTAAAATATTTGATAAATAGTAGTGTTAGTGAAAAAATATGATGTTATAAGAATTATATAGGTTATTTAGAAACAATATTCATAAAATTTAAATAAGTATCTTCAATTTCAACATTCTTTATTAATTAGTAACTTAAATGATATAAAAACACTCCTTCTTTAAATATATTTTTTTATTTAAATGGATAAGAAGGAGTGTTTTATGTTTTTATAAATTATTACGAGGCATTTACAGTCTCTTCACCAACTGCAGATTCTTGATTACTAGTAACAATATTCCCAATTGGTAATACTGCTTCACCAGATACTTCATTGATTACTTCAGCTGCAGAAGTATACCAGGCTATTGAAGCACATACTAATCCTAGATAACCACCTGCGATCCCAAACTGAGGTGATACTAGTTCACCCAGGGCAAGTAAAGCAAATGTAACCCATAAGGTTAAAAATATTAACCAAGTCGCTTTATTGATTTTAAAAGTAGCTATCCATAGGTAGAATGTAAAGAATGCCCAAGCAGCTAAGACTAAGCCTATAGCAGTAGCTCCATGAGAACCTAATTCTATCCAGCCTAAAGTAAGAGAATACTCAAGTAAAGCAAAAAACATCCACCAGGCACCATAAGAAGTAAATGCAGTAGCACCAAAAGTATTGCCTGTTTTAAATTCCCACATTCCAGCCATAAATTGAGCTAAGCCTCCATAGAATAAAGCTAGTGGAAAGACAATAGCTTTACTTTCTGCTGGAAAAATTCCAGCATTGTAAAAACTGAGTACGAATGTGGTTAATGCAAAGCCTGCTAATCCTAAAGGAGCTGGATTTGCAATTTTATTTTTAATTTGACTCACCTCCTTTCTTATTGTTTCTTCTTCAAATTATTTCTATATAGTATTTATTTTTCCTGCAAACTTGTTTAAATTTTCTAAATATTTATAAAAGTTAAACAAAATAGCATGATAATCCTATTTATTATTATATTTGGTATCGAGGTAATAAAAGTAAAATAGAGAGAAGAGGAGTAATATGAATTTTATATTGTTATAAAAAATATATATGTTAAGTGAAAATAATATTCATAAAGTTTAAATAATTATTTATATTAGACATAATAATTATTATTTTATTAGGATTGGAAGGGTTAAGATAGGGGAGATTAAACAAATAAAAAAAGCCCCACATTTTTTATTATCAGGTGCTACTGCATCCACTTCTTATGGTGCCTGATTAATAAAAAAGGGGGCAACTTTAAAAAAAGGGGCAAATCTATATAATTAGATGGGTTTAACAGATATAGTTTTAAGCAGCTTCTTCTTCTGGACCATGGACTAACTCCATAAAGTCATTTACATCTGCTGGAATCTTACCATCTACTAAAGAGACACCTACATTAACTACGATAGCTAAGGCCATAGTAAGCATAGCTGGATTATTAAACTGTAATATAGGTGGGAATGCATCTTTAAGGAAAATTAAGATAAATGAACTTAATAATCCTGTAAGCATTCCTGCAATAGCGCCTTTAGTAGTTGCTCTTTTCCACCAGATTCCTAAAGCTAAAATAGGGAAGAAAGTACTAGCTGCAAGAGCAAATGCTAATCCTACTAAAACAGCAATCTGTTGACCTTGAACAGCGACACCTAGAGTAGTTACAATAGCTCCCATGATTAATGTAGAGCCTTTTGCTACTTTAACTTGCTGTTCTTCAGATGCATCAGGATTGATTAAACTTGTATATAAGTCATGACCTAAAGCAGAAGTTAAAGACATAAGCAATCCACTTACTGTTGATAGTACGGCAGCTACTGCACCTGCTATTGTAATTCCTAATAATGTCTGGCCGCCAAAGATAAAGGCACTAATAGGAACTGCTAGATTTTTACCATTTTTGGCTAACGCATTAGCCATATACTCTTTTAACAAATGACTTTTTTCTACCATGATATATCTCATAGCAGTACCAACATATGGAGAAATAATATAGAATGAACCAATTAATATTAAAACTCCAATTACTGTCCATTTTGCTTTAGCACCAGAAGGGTTTGTATAGAATCTAACTAAAATATGTGGTAATCCAGCTGTACCAAAGCAAAGGGCAATTAACAATGACATAGTGTCCTTAAAGCTAAGCCACCCATTTGGCGAAGTCCATTCAGCTCCATTAAACATTTGGGTAATTCCGCCTGGTAGTGTAATCTCTCCGCTTCGGGTAGATAGAGTCTGCAAAATTTCAGAATAACTAAAGCCTTTACCAAAGGCAATAACTGTTAGTAATCCCATAGCTGTGAATAGTACCCAAAACTGTATAACCTGATTTAAAGTAGTTCCTTTCATACCTCCAAATGCTACGTAGAGGGTAATTACGACTCCTGCACCTATAACTGCTGCTGTATAGGGTATACCTAATAATAAGCCTAAGACATTTCCTACACCTAACATTTGGGGTGCAGCATAGAATAAGGAAATCATAATAACACAGACAATGGCAATTAATCTACCAGTTTTTGTATGAAAGCGGCCTTCAACAAAGTCTGGTATAGTATATTCTCCAAACTTCTTTAATTGACCGGCAATAAACATTAATAGAAGTACATAACCTAAGAAGAAACCATATGCATAGAGAATACCGTCAAATCCGTTTAGAAAAACTGCACCTGCAACTCCTAAAAATGATGCTGCACTCAAGTAATCACCAGAAATAGCAGAAGCATTTTGGAAAACACTGATTTCTTCACCGGCTACATAAAAATCAGAAGTTGTTCTAGTAAAACGGGTCGAAAAGATAGTAATGCCAACGACTACAGCCAACAAACCAATCACTAATAGTACTGCTATAATTGGTATTTCAGCCATTTATAACCCCTCCTCTAAGTCTTTTCCACGTTCCAGTACCTCAACTAGCTCTTCTTTTTCCATTCTAATTGACTTCTTAGTATAATAAATCGTAATTGCCCAAACAAATGGATAAATAGCAAAGGCAGTAACAAAGTAATAGAGATTAAAGCCTAAAACTTTAGTTGCCATAAAACTTGGTGCATATTTATTTAAAACAGGAATCATGAATGAAATAAACAGCACGATAAATGATAATGAGAAACTAAGATTCCATTGTTTCTTAATAAGCTTATCAACTTTTGGTCTCTCTTCTAAGTCATCTTTAGTAATGACTTTTCCATACATATCATTCTTTTCACTATTTGCCATTATAATCAACTCCTCCTTATTAAAAGTTTCTACTTACTGACTAAGACAGGGACATCAGAAGCTTTAGTTACGCTTTCAGCTACACTACCTAAAGCAATTCTAGCTAATCCGGTTCTACCTGACTCACCAATTATTATTAAGTCTATATCATGATTTCGAGCGTAGTAGACTATTTCTTTAGTTACGCCACCTTTTAATACTGTAGTACTTACTTCAACTCCATTTTTTTTCCCGAATTTTTTAGCTATTTCTAAGCCAGCTTCACTTGGATGGACGCCTAATTGTACTTCTTCTTGTAAATTTTCTTCTGGTAACCAGGCATCTTCCTTGCCAGTATCTACAAAGGTAGCAGTAACTTTGGCATTGACTAACTTAGCAAGAGCAATAGCGGTTTTAGTTGCTTTAACTGAATATTTTGAACCATCAGTAGCTAATAATATATTGTCTATATCAAGACTTACTTCAGTAATATCATTATTAGACATTTCTTCAGCAGTATGATCAACCATATTATAACCTCCTTTAAGAATTAGAATCATAAACTCCTTAAAATTCGACCTCTAAAAACCTTTTTAATTATCACCTCCTCAAATGTTAATAAAATACAGAATAGGATATTGGTGTTATAAAAGAGTATAATACATAATTTTCAAAATGTCAAGAATTTTCTGAAAATTATAAATATTATTTACATTCCGAATATTTAGTATATTTATCATATTATACTTAAAGTTTATGTTGATGGATTCATAATGTGCCTGTAAAATTATAGTAATTGATTGAAATTAGTATATTTATAGCTTTAAAAGGGTTAAAATTTTAAATGTGCAGGAATAATATATTATATTAAGAATTAATAGTTAGAACTTTGGTTTAAAATAGTAACGAGGTGTTATATAATGATGTATGAGTTAGCCATTATGAGTAATGAAAGAACGGCAATGATAGACATAACTAATAAAATTGAAGCTTTAGTTAGAAAAAGTGACCTACAAGATGGCATTTGTGCAATTTTTGTGATTTTGATAGTCCTCGACAGAGAGACTTAAAGGTTAAGTTATTTGCAGATTAATAGATTAGTTAGGGGGAAGAAGATGTTAGTAGATTATCATACTCATCCAATTGGACATGATGATGCAGATCATTCGAAAGAAAATCTAAGAAAATTTGCTAAGTCGGCTAAAGAGAGAGGAGTTAAGAAGTTAGGGATAGCTGATCATAATCGTTATCATAAAGATTTTAAGTTTGATAATATTCGCATTATTAATGAAGAATTTTCAGAAGTTGATTTGTTAGTTGGGATTGAGATGGATTATACCCCTGGTAATGAAGGAGCTATATTTAATTTTTTAAATAAACTTGATTTAGATTATGTAATAGGCTCTATACATTATATTGATGATTGGATGTTTGATCATCCAGATTATACTAATGAATATGATAATTGGAATATTGATCAATTATATGCAAAGTACTTTTCAATTATTAATCAAGCAGCAGGTTCTGATTTGTTTGATATTATTGGACATTTAGATTTAATTAAAGTTTTTGACTATCATCCGAGACGAGATGTTATAGAGTATGCTGAATTAGCTTTGCAGACAATTGCAGATAATAATCTTTGTATTGAAGTGAATACAAATGGGCTTAATAAACCGATTGGGAAGATGTATCCTAGTCGGGCATTATTAGAAAAAGCTTACGATTTAGGAATTCCAGTAACATTAAGTTCAGATGCTCACTCTCCAAAGCGAGTAGGGGAGAATTTAAATATGGCTAAAAATTTAATAAAAGATATAGGCTATAAAGAGATTGCTGCATTTAAAGATCGCAATATGAAATTAATAAAAATTTAAAGTTAATCTTTTTAATAGCTATAAAAGGAGTGTATGATTGAATTGGATATTAGAGAAGGTATTAGGAATATAGCAATTATAGCTCATGTTGACCACGGAAAGACGACATTAGTTGATGGGATGTTAAAACAGAGTGGAATTTTTCATGAGCAAAAGCAGTTAAAAAATAGAGTAATGGATTCTAATGATTTAGAAAGAGAACGAGGTATTACTATTTTATCTAAAAATACTGCTGTTGAATATGATGGAGTTAGAATTAATATAGTTGATACCCCGGGACATGCTGACTTTGGTGGAGAAGTAGAGAGAATACTAAAAATGGTAGATGGTGTTCTTTTAGTAGTAGATGCTTTTGAGGGCCCTATGCCTCAAACTAAGTTTGTTCTTCGAAAAGCTTTATCTTTAGATTTAAAACCTATAGTAGTAATTAATAAAATAGACCGTAGTAATTCTAGAGCTTATGAAGCAGTAGATGAAGTGTTGGATTTATTTATTGAATTAGGGGCTTCAGAAGAACAATTAGAATTTCCAGTAATCTATGCATCAGCCCTAGAAGGGATTGCTAAAAAAGAATTGGAAGTTGAAGGAAAAAAAATTAGATCCTTTATTTAAGGAAATAATTACTGAAATACCAGGTCCTAAAGGAAAAATAGAGGCAAAACTACAGATGATGGTGACTACAATTGAATATAATGATTATGTAGGGAGGTTAGCAGTAGGTAGAATTGCTCGTGGTAAGATAAAGAATGGAGGAGAAGTATCTATTTGTAGATCAGATGGGAGTATCGTTCGAGACCGAATAAGTACTCTGTATAAATATTATGGTTTAGGTAAAGAAGAGGTTCAAGAAGCTAAAGTAGGAGATATAGTTGCTATTGCAGGTTTAGAGGAGATAAATATTGGTGAAACAATTGCTGATGTAAATGATCCAGAGCCTTTACCGGTCATTGAAATTGAAGAGCCGACAGTTACTATGAATTTTACTACTAATGACAGCCCTTTTGCAGGATTAGAGGGGGATTACTTAACATCTCGTCATTTAAAGAGGAGATTATCCAAAGAGTTAGAAAGTAATGTAGCCTTAAATGTGCAAGAAACTGACAGTCCAGATACATGGCAGGTTTCCGGTAGAGGTGAATTGCATTTATCAATTTTAATTGAGACCATGCGCAGAGAAGGATATGAATTTCAGGTTTCTAAACCACAAGTAATAATGAAAGAGGAAGATGGTCAAAAATTAGAGCCAACTGAAGAGCTATTAATAGATATCCCAGAGAAATTCATGGGAAATATCATGGAGGAAATAGGTCAAAGAAAAGGTGAAATGCAGAATATGACTCACCTTAGTTCAAAAAGAATTCGGTTGGAGTTTGAAATTCCAGCTCGAGGATTAATTGGTTTTAGGTCAGAATTTTTAACTTTGACTAAGGGAGAAGGGATAATCAATCATACTTTTTCTCATTATGCTCCATATAAAGGTGATATTCCTGGGCGACAACATGGTTCTTTATTAGCTGATAAAGACGGAACAGTGACTAGATTTGGTATTTTTAATGCTCAAGAAAGAGGAACTATCTTTGTTGATGTAGGAACTAAAGTATATGAAGGAATGATTATTGGAGCCAACGCTCGAGAGAACGATTTAAATATTAATATCTGTAAGGAAAAGAAATTAACTAATATGCGAGCAGGTTCTGCCGATGAAGCAATTCAATTAATACCTCCTACTGATTTAAGTTTAGAGCAGTCGTTAGAATATATTACTGATGATGAGTATGTGGAAATAACCCCAGATAATATTAGGATTAGGAAGAAAATTTTGAACTCTAAACAAAGGATTAAGGCTCAAAAGAAGTAAAAAGGAGCGTATAGTATGGAGGACTTTAAAAGGTTCTTTAATGAATATCTTAAGGTGGAAAAAAAGGGATTAATTAAAGTTGTCTTCGTCATGATAATAGTAGCAATAATTTCTACTATTATTCCACAAATGATTAGGCTAGTAATTGATAAAGTAGTGCCGCAGCAAGATTTTACTTTGTTGAATTTAATCATTTTTGGTACACTTGGTTTATTGATAATCAAGGGCTTATTAAATTTATACCGAGTTAGAGCAATTTTTAATATTTCCCAAAAGATTTTATTAAGAATTAGGGGAGAGTTGCATAATCATTTACAAAAATTATCATTAGATTTTTATGAAAAGAATTTAACTGGAAAAGTAGCTTCTCGTGTTACTAATGATGTTAAGGATTTACAGAGAATGATAGTAGCAGGTTCTTCTAGATTAATTCAACAATCATTAACTATAATTGGAGTTATTATCTTTTTATTTTTAATGAATTGGAGGTTAACTTTATTAACAATCTCTTTATTTCCGATTATGTTATTTATAACTACTAGATTAGGTCGTAGGCTAAGAGAAATAAATAAAAAGATTCAACAAAAATTTGCAAGTATGAGTGGGGTTTTACAAGAATCTATTTCTGCAATTAAGATAGTTAAAGCTTTTGTTAATGAAGAACATGAACTAGATAAATTCATGGAAGAGGCTAGAGAGAATAAACGTTTAAATATTAAACGAGGTAGTCTATATGCTAAATTAGATACTAGCATTAACTTTACTTCCCGATTATCAATTTTAATTATTCTATGGTATGGAGGAACAGAAGTGATTAATAATTCTCTCACAGTTGGGCAGTTGGCAACCTTTTTAACATATACTCAGATGTTATTTAGGCCAATTGTTCGCTTAACTATGCTTAATAATATCATTCAGCAAGGGATGGCTAGTCTAGAAAGGATCTTTGAGATATTAGACACTGAGATAGGTGTTAAAGAGAATCCTGATGCTAGAGAGATAACTGAGTGTCGAGGAAGAATTGTTTTTGATGATGTCAATTTTAGTTATGCATCTGATGAAGAAGTATTACATGATATTAACTTAGGAGTAAATTCAGGTGAAATGGTGGCATTAGTTGGACCTAGTGGAGCAGGCAAGACTAGTATTGTTAATCTTTTGCTTAGATTTTATGATGTTAATTCTGGTAAGATCGAGATTGATGGTAGAGATATTTGTGAATTTACTTTAAAGTCTTTACGAGAACAGATGGGAATTGTATTACAAGACCCAATTTTATTTAGTGGAACAATTAAAGAAAACTTAATTTATGGTTGTCAAGATGCGAGTGATGAATATATAACAGCAGCAGCTAAAGCAGCTAATGCTCATGAATTTATCACCAAATTTTCTAAAGAATATGAGACTCAAATTGGTGAAAAGGGAGTTAAACTTTCAGGAGGTCAAAAGCAAAGAATAGCTATTGCTATGGTTTTATTAAAAGATCCTAAAATTTTAATTTTAGATGAGGCCACCTCATCTTTAGATTCTGAGTCAGAGAATTTGATACAGAATGCTTTAGAAAACCTTTACTTAAATCGCACTACTTTTGTAATTGCCCATAGATTGTCAACTATAATTAAAGCAGATAAGATAGTAGTAATTAAGGATGGGGAAATTAAAGAAGTCGGTACCCATCAGGAATTATTAAAGCAAGATGGAGTCTATAAAAGACTTTATGATGCTCAGTTTGAGAAAGATCTATTATATCTTGATTCTGAACAAATTTCATAAATTAGTTTAGTTTTTTTCTTTTGAAGGCAGGAAGACTATTGGTTAATAATGTTGATTAATCCAGGGGGGGAAATAAATGTACTTAGCAGAGCGAGTAAGAGAAGTAGATGCATCACCAACTTTAGCAATTAGTTCTAAAGCCAAAGAATTAAAAAGACAAGGGATTGATATTATTGGTTTAGGTGCTGGCGAACCGGACTTTGATACACCAGATCACATTAAAGAAGTAGCAATTAAAGCCATTGAAGAAGGGTTTACTAATTATACAGTTAGTTCTGGGATTTTAGAGTTAAAAGAGGCTATTTGTGAGAAGTTAGAAGAGAATAATAATTTAAAATATAAATCTGAAGAAATTATAGTTTCCTCGGGAGCAAAACATTCATTATATAATACACTCCAGTCAATCAGTGATGAAGGAGATGAAATTATTCTGCCTGCACCTTATTGGGTGAGTTATCCGCAACTGATTAACTTAGCAGGAGGGAAACCTGTAATTTTAGAAACAATGGAGGAAAATGATTTCAAATTAAGACCAGAAGATTTATCACGTTTAATTACTGATAAGACTAGAGGTCTAATCTTGAATACACCTTCTAATCCTACAGGGGCTGTTTATAATAAAGAAGAATTAGAGAAGATAGCTGAAATTGCTGTGGAAAATAATATTTATATTATTGCTGATGAAATTTATAATCAGATATATTATGATGAAAAACCAGTTAGCATAGCTAGCCTTAATTCTAAAATCAAAGATTTAACTATCTTAATAAATGGTGTTTCTAAAGCTTATGCTATGACTGGGTGGCGGATTGGTTATACGGCGGCTAATAAAGAAATAGTAGATGCCATGTCTAAGTTGCAGAGTCATAGTACTTCTAATCCTAATTCAATTGCTCAAAAGGCAAGTGTTGCAGCATTGATAGGTAGTCAAAAACCTGTAGAGCAAATGGTGGAAGCTTTTCAAGAAAGAAGAGATTATGTTGTAAGTAGAATTAATCAGATTAATGGTTTATCAGTAGAAATACCAAAGGGAGCATTTTATCTCTTTGTGAATGCTACAAAATTAATTGGAGAAGAAATAAATGGCATTCAAATTACAGATGATCAAAAATTAGTTAAGGCTTTATTAACCGAAGCAGAAGTGGCGGTGGTGCCTGGTTCTGCTTTTGGAGCGCCTAATTATTTAAGGTTGTCATATGCTACTTCTTTGGAAGAATTGACTATAGCTTTAGATAGAATTTCAGAATTTTTAGGTACTAAGAATGAATAGCTTTGATTTTAACAACGGTTTCTTCTTGTAATAGTAACCAGATTAAGTTAATTTGATAATTTTCATCTTCAATGACTATTATTCGGTCGTCAATTGTATTACTAATTAAAGTTCCATCGACTTTACTCATTTGGCGGCCGATAATACTTTTTAATAATTCATATATTTCTAATTCTAACTCTTGTTTTACATGTTTATTTTCTTCAGTTTCTACTAAGATTTTAATTCGTTGAACAACCCTCCATTTTCTATTTGTTAAACTTTCTTCTAATTTTTTTAATTCATTGTCTTTACTTTTAATTCTATTATTTAATTCTTTATTTTCATAAATTAAGTCATCTATATATTGAGCAGTAACTAAATTTAAAGTTAGTGCTCCTAAAATCATTCCTAATAAGAATGCTGATAATAACCGAAAGAAGTCGGTTTTAGTTAGACTTAAGAATCTAAACCCCATATTTATCGCCCTCCGGTGAGGATATTAATAATCCAAATTCCTAATTGGGCTCCTAAAAAGGCTGCTACTAGGATTATTAGTTGTTTGGCAACTAGAGATAATTTACCTTCTACAAAACCTCCTTCTAAAATTCTAAGATTAGAGAAGGTACCTCCAATTGCGGTAGCTACAGCCCATAATTTAATATCTTCGGTTAGTTTAAGCATAATTTTAACTGGGGATTGATGAGTTAATGTACCGCCGATACCACCAATTAATGCACCACCTAATAAAACACCTAAGGCAGTAAAAAAGACTATAATTATTCTTTGCATAATATCACCTGCTCAAATTATTAGTAATATATATTTATAAAAGTTTAGATTTAGAACATAAGTCTTTCTAATTAATGTAAGCAGGAATTTAAGAGGGTTAACTCGAATAATTATATAAGCAGAGTAAGTAGGTATATGAGGTTTAAGTATGACTTAAATGAAGGTTAGGAATAGATATTAGTGATATATAATGTTAAATTGCAAATAATATTTATAATTGTGTGATTTAGGGGAGGGCTGGTTAGTGGCTAATTTTGTCCATCTACATGTGCATACAGAATATAGTCTTTTAGATGGCGCAGCTAGAATTGAGGAATTAGTACAAAAGGCTGTTGATTATGGAATGCCAGCCTTAGCTATTACTGATCATGGATGTATGTATGGAGCAATAGAATTTTATAAGGCGGCAAAAGATGCTGGGATTAAACCTATTATAGGTTCAGAAGTCTATGTAGCTCCTAGAAGTAGATTTAATCGAGAACCGAAAAAGGATGATAATCCTTATCATCTTGTTTTACTAGCTAAAAATAATCAGGGATATAGAAATTTATTAAAGTTAACATCTTTAGGGTATTTAGAAGGTTTCTATTATAAACCTCGAGTTGATCAGGAATTATTACAAAAGTATAGTGATGGTTTAATCTGTTTAAGTGGTTGTTTAGCAGGAAAAGTAGCTAAAGGAGTATTAAATGAACAACAGGAACAGGTTAAAAATCATATAATTTCTTATCAAAAGATTTTTGGTAAGGATAATTTTTATTTAGAGATGCAGGATCAAGGGTTAAGAGAAGAAAAAATTTTAAATCATTCTTTAATTGAATTAAGTAAGCAATTAGAGGTACCGTTAATAGCTACTAATGATGTCCATTATCTTAATCAAGATGATGCTCAAGTACATGATGTGTTACTTTGCATTCAAACAGGGAAGAATTTAAATGATGAAGATAGAATGGAATTTCCTAATGACCAATTTTATTTAAAGAATAGTGAAGAGATGGCAGAAATCTTTTCAGAAATTCCTGAAGCTATTGAAAATACATTAGATATTGCTCAGCGGTGTAATGTGGAATTAGATTTTGATCAAATCTATTTACCTCATTATGGGGTGCCAGTTGAGGAAAGTATTACTTCGTATTTACGACAACTTTGTTTGGCTGGAGCTCGAGATCGATACGGAGAGTTAACTCAAGAAGTTAAAGAACGTCTAGATTATGAATTAAGTATTATTGAAGAAATGGGGTATCCAGCCTATTTCTTAATTGTATGGGATTTTGTTAAGTATGCTAAAGAAGAAGGCATCATGGTTGGACCCGGTCGAGGAAGTGCGGCTGGAAGTTTAGTTTCTTATTTATTAGGTATTACAGATTTAGATCCTTTAGAATATGGATTGATTTTTGAAAGGTTTCTTAATCCAGCTAGAGTTAGCATGCCAGATATAGATATTGATTTTTGTTATCAACGTCGAGATGAAGTGATTAATTATGTAACAAAAAAGTATGGTCAAGATAAAGTAGCTCAAATAATTACTTTTGGAACCATGGCAGCTAGGGCAGTAATTAGAGATGTAGGGAGAGTCTTAGATTTACCCTATGGAGAAGTTGATAGAATAGCTAAATTAATTCCTTTTGGATCTGACTTAGAAGGAGCATTGAACTCTTCGGATGAATTACAGGAATTATATCAGAGTAAGAATGAGATTAAACAATTAATAGATTACGCAAGAAGATTAGAAGGTCTCCCTCGGCATGCTTCTACCCATGCGGCGGGAGTAGTTATTTCTAAGGAAGAATTAACGGCTTATACACCTTTACAACAGAATAAAGGTGAGGTAACCACCCAATATCCAATGGAGAATTTAGAAGAGATTGGCTTGCTGAAGATGGACTTTTTAGGTTTAAGAACATTAACAGTAATAAATAATGCTTTAGATATTATTAAACGAACTCAAGGATTGGATTTAGATTTAGCAGAATTTCCTATAGATGATATTAAAGCTTATGAATTATTACAGACAGGGAATACCGAAGGACTATTTCAAATTGAATCTAATCTTTTTCAAAGATTGATTGTTGATTTGCAGCCAACTAGATTTGAAGATTTAATTGCATTATTGGCTTTAGGAAGACCGGGACCTTTAGGAAGTGGAATGGTAGATGATTTTGTTAAACGGCGACACGGGGAAGCAGAAATAGAATATCCACATCCAGATTTACAGCCTATTTTAGAAAAAACTTATGGAGTTATCTTATATCAGGAACAGGTTATGAAAATTGCTAATGAAATAGCTGGATATAGTCTTGGTGAAGCTGATATTTTGCGACGAGGTATGGGTAAAAAGAAGCCAGAATTATTAAGGAAACATAGACAGAAGTTTATTGATGGAGCTATTGAAAATGGTTATTCTGAAGAATTAGCCAATGAATTATTTGATTTAATGGAGTATTTTGGTGGTTATGGATTTAATAAATCCCATAGTGCTGCATATGCATTAGTTTCTTATCAGACAGCATATCTTAAAAATTATTATCCAGTAGAATTTATGGCAGCTTTATTAAGTAGCATAATGGGTAATAGTGATAAAATTGCTCGTTATATTGAAGAATGTAAGCGAATTGAGATTGAAGTTTTGCCTCCTGATGTAAATGAGAGTGATGTAAGGTTCACAGTAGTTGATGGAAAAATTAGATTTGGATTAGAAGCGGTTAAGAATGTGGGAGAGAAAGCAATTGAAGAGATAATTAAAGCTAGAGAAGAGTTAGGATATTTTGAGTCAATAATAGATTTTTATGAAAAGGTTTCCTTAGGTAAGGTGAATCAACGAGTAATTGAAAGCTTGGTTAAGGCTGGAGCTTTTGACTCTTTTGATGCTTATCGATCTCAATTATTAACAGTTTTAGATGATTTATATGAACAATTTCGGCGGATTCAAAAAGAAAAAGATAACGGGCAACAATCTTTTACAGACTTTTTAGGTGAGGATGAATTTATTGCTAAACGATTTGAATTACCTGAGAAGCCTGAGTATAGTCAAGATGAGTTATTAGCTATGGAGAAAGAGTATTTAGGATTATATATATCTGGTCATCCTATAGATAGATATCAGGGTTTATTACAAAAGTATGAACCTCTTTCTACTTTAGATATTAAAGAAGTCGATGATAGGGAAGAAGTTATTGTAGCTGGAACCATTAGTGATTTGAATCAGATTGTAACTAAGAATGGAAATAGAATGGCTTTTGTAGAGCTTGAGGATAGATTAGGTCAGGTAGAAGTAGTAGTCTTTCCTAAAAAATATAATCAATTTCAGGAGTTATTAAGTCTAAATGAATTTCTTTTAGTTAAAGGTAGGTTAGATAAGGATGAACAAAGTGTAAAAGTGATTGGTGAAAAGTTAAAAGGAGCTATAAAGGAGCGATTATATTTAGAAATAGTTGATATAAATTCAGAAGGATTACAAAAATTAGCAGAAGTATTACAAGATTTTCAAGGAAATATCCCTGTTTATATGGTGCTTAAGGTTAATCAAAAAAGAGTTCTTCTATCTACTGCTCAAAAATTTTCAGTCAGAATGGATCAAAGATTAGAACAAAAATTAGATAAAATTTCTGGAGTAAAGAATTACGTTTTATCATAGATTTGCATAGACTATTGATAATAGTGAATAACTAATCGGCTAATAAGTTTATTAAGCTAGTTGTTGCAATTATAGATTAGGGAATAGGTTATTATCTGACACTGTCAACTGTTACTGTTTTTACGAAGGAGGGGAGAACTATGAAAGAGTTAGTAATTGATTTATTGAATGAAAGAGGTGTTCAAATAAAGGATATAGCACAAATTGCTTATGATTTACAGTCACCTTATAATCCACAATTAACTTTAGAAGAATGTGTAATTAGTGTGGAAAAGGTATTTGAAAAACGAGAGGTTCAATATACAATTCTAACCGGTGTAGCTTTAGATAAATTAGCAGAAGAAGGTAGCTTGGATGAACCATTGTCTAATATTATTACACGTGATGAACCTTTATATGGGATTGATGAAAGCTTAGCAATGACTATTGCTAATATTTATGGGACTATTGGTGTTACTAGTTTTGGTTTTTTAGATAAGCAGAAGACAGGAATTATTGAAGAATTAGATAATAGTGCGGAAAACGTTAATACCTTTTTAGATGATATTGTAGCTGGAATTGCATCAGCGGCCTCGGCTAGATTAGCTCATCGGCATAAAGAAAAACAGCAAGTAGATATTTCATAAACTAATAGATGTAATCAAAAAATGAATCTAATAGATAGGGCTAATAGTCAGATAGGAGGGAAATATGTGGAAGAGTATAAAGCAGATTATTATCAGGTAATAATTACAGTCGGAGGCACACTAGGTTATAGATTAAGAGAGAAATTTTCAGAATTCGCTCTTCATTATTCCGTTAAAGTAGTTAGAGGGTTAGAAGGCAGAAAAGTTGAGTTTGCAGTTATAGTTGCTAAGGAGAAGTTAGATAAAACTTTAGATTTAATAAAAAATATTTGTATGGACCCTATCATTACTATTTTACCAGTATCTAATTTTAGGGATCAGGTCGCAAAAAAGGCTGTACGGAAAGTAACTCTTTCAGAAGGTGCTAGTGTTAGTTCTTTAGCTGAATTATATGATGGAGTCTTTTTAGATAAAGGTAGTCAAGTAGTAGGAAATGCTATTTTGCATGAAGGAGTTAGAGTAGGTCAGAATACATTTGTAGGTACTGGAGTAATTATTAGAACAGGAACTACTATTGGCGATAACTGCCATATTGGTACTGGAGCTATTATTGGTGATAATGTTCAAATTGGTAATAATGTTAATATTGAAGAAAATGTAACAATCAGAAGCGATGTTAAGATTGGTGACAATGTTTCGATTGGTACCGCGGCTAATTTAGAAAGCAATATTACTATTAAAAATAAAATAAGAATTGGTCCTTTAGCTAGAATCTTTAATGTAGGTAGAAAAAGAGCTAATTTAGAGTCTCCTAGTGATAGACAGGTGATTTCGACGGTAATAGATGATGGTACATTCGTAGGTAGTGGAGCAATCGTAGGTGGTAAAGTAGGCAAAAATGTAATGGTTGGTTCTAATGCTATTGTTCATACTGCTCGAATAGAACCGGGAGTTACTATTGGTTCTGGTGCAGTAGTTCCTTTTGAAGGAGAGGTAGAAGAAGGGTTAACAGTTATCGGTTCACCGGCAAAACCTATTAGTGATTATCAAAAAGAAAAGAAATTATTAAAGTTTTTAGAAGATAAATATAAAGACCAAATTTTCGATGATTGATAGATAGGAATTTTTCGATGAAGTTTTTTAATTAGATTATTATTGTTATCTGAGAAGATATTTAATAGTAGAGGTGAATATATGAGTCGATTTTGGGAGTTAGTAATTAAAGGGATACCTATTGGCATTTCCAATACTTTACCAGGGATTAGTGGTGGAACAATGGCTTTGATATTGGGAATATATGATCAGTTGGTAAATGGTATTAAGAAGATAAATCTAACGGTTTTAATTCCGATATTATTTGGAGCTATTATTGGAGTAATAGGTGGTTCTAAAGTAATAGTCAATTTGCTAGAGCTACAGCCAGGATTTACAGTAGCTTTCTTATTAGGTTTGATCCTTACTTCAAGTAAGGTAACTGCTAAAGAGATAGAAGATTTAAATTTAAAGACTATAATTTTATTTATTTTAGGGTTGATAATCGCTTACCATTATTCAATAGATATTGATTCGGTGGTTAGTAGAGCTGATATTTCTTTGTTTAAGTTCTTTTGGGGTGGTGCTATAGGTAGTGTGGCAATGATATTACCTGGAGTTAGTGGTGGCACTCTTTTAATTATGTTAGGTCTATACCAGAATGTTTTACAAGCAATTATTAACTTTGACATTTTAGTTTTATTCTCTTTTGGTGGAGGTGTAGGTGTAGGGTTATTAGGATTCTCTTGGTTATTATCTTATCTTTTAGCTAAATGGCGTTCATTTTTAATGGCCTTTTTAACAGGATTGATTTTAGGCTCTATTAGAACTGTTATTCCAAATCAACTCGGTGTGATGGAGTTCGTTGGATTCATATTGGGCTTTCTATCTATCTGGTTTTTAGATAAAAGAGAAGTATAAGATTAGAAGAAAAATAATATCTTTTTGCCATTAAAAATAGAGAATTTTCCAGAATACTATTGACACTTTAATTATAGTAAGTTATTATAATAGTAATAAGTTGTAATCAAGGGGGCTTATAATGAATATTGAAGGAAAGCAAGATTATATAATGATTAAAGCTCTAGAAAATGGAGTAACAATTATTGGTTTAACCCGAGGACAGCAAACAAAATTTCATCATACAGAAAAGTTAGACCGAGGTGAGGTGATGATTGCTCAATTTACTGAGCATACATCAGCAATTAAAGTTCGTGGTAAAGCAGAGATTATTACGGAACATGGACAGGTAGAATCAGGAGAATAAAGAATTTAAATTATTAAATATAGATTACTTAATTGAAGTTAGAGAATTTAGCTAAAATGTAGTATTTAGATTAGATAGTTGAGCTTAGATATAGAGTTTAGAATTTGATATAGTTTTAAAATTTAATATGAGAATAGAGATGAGTTTAGTTGAGTTGAGCCTAGATGAGTTTAGCAGAGTTAGTAATTAGTTTAAGTATTAGTGATTGATAATTAAATTATGAGTAATTATGGATTGTTGGATAATTAATATTTAATTGTCAAGATATTAATTATGAAATTATAGTTATTCATTATTTAATCACTAAATACTAATTATTAACCTAATGTTAGCTAACGAATGTAAGCCAGGCTCAAGTGAGCCTGGCTTTTTTTGATTTTATAGTATAGATTTAGTAAGAGATGAGAAATAAGAAGAGAGGAGCTGAGCTGAGATGAGTCAACTTGCTAGAGATTTATATCCTTTAGCTGGTAGAAAAGAAGAGCTAAGTAAGAGTATAGTTGAGATTGATAGAGTTAAGATTGGTGCAGGAAAGCCAGTGATTATGGCTGGTCCTTGTGCTGTAGAGGATAGAGAGCAGATATTTACTACTGCTAGAACAGTAAAAGAATCCGGAGGTGAAATATTGCGTGGAGGTGTTTTTAAACCACGGACTTCACCTTATTCTTTTCAAGGTTTAGGAAAAGAAGGATTAGAATTATTAGCAGAAGTTAAAGAAGAGACTGGGTTATTAATAGTTACTGAAGTCATGGATGTGAGAGATATAGATTTAGTCGCTGAATATGCTGATATTTTACAGATTGGTTCAAGAAATATGCAGCACTATCCCTTATTAAGAGAAGTTGGTAAAGTTGATATGCCGGTTCTTTTAAAGAGAGGAATGACAGCTACTATTAAGGAATGGCTATTAGCTGCTGAATATATTTTAAGGAATGGGAATCAACAGGTAATCCTTTGTGAAAGAGGAATTAGAGGTTTTCAAGAGTATACAAGAAATATTCTAGATATTAGTGCAGTACCAGTAGTTAGACAGTTGAGTCATTTGCCAATAATTATTGATCCTAGTCATGCTACAGGACATAGTGAATTGGTTACTCCATTAGCTAAAGCCGGAGTAATAGCTGGAGCAGATGGAGTTATGGTTGAGGTACATCCTAATCCAGAGCAAGCCCTCTGCGATGGGGAACAGTCATTAGATCTACCTACTTTTCAAAAGTTGGTTAGAAATTTAAAGTTACTGCCTAGTAATTCAGAGCAGGAGATATAAGTGTATTATCCAACCAAAGATGAATTTGTTAAGAAGTCGAAAGAGGGGAATTTAATTCCAATCTATTGTGAAGTAGTAGCTGATATGGAGACTCCGGTTTCTGCTTTTAAGAAATTAGGCGATAGTGAATATTCTTATTTATTAGAGAGTGTAGAAGGTGGAGAGAATGTAGGACGTTACTCTTTTATAGGCGGGTCACCATTTTTAGTCTTTAGTTATCAAGATGGAGTTGTACAGATAGAAGAGGGTGAGGAAGTTAAAGAATATACTACTGAGCATCCTTTAGATAAGTTAAAAGAGCTACTAGAAAGATATCAGTTAGCAGAAATTGAAGGGTTACCAAGATTCTTTGGGGGTGCTGTCGGTTATTTAGGCTATGATTTAATTACTTCCTTTGAAGATATAGAGTTATCGACAAAAGCAGGGTTAGATGTGCCAGATAGTATCTTCACTTTAACTGATACTATTTTAATCTTTGATCATGTTAAACATAAGATCAAGATAGTTGCTAATACTTTGATTAAAGATGATCCAGAGGTTGAGTACCAAAGAGCAGTCAATAAGATAGAGAAAATTAAGGCTAAGTTAGAAAATGGATTATCTAGAAGTAATGATGATAATTGTCAAGAGGAGAATGGTAATGATCAAAGTGAAAGAAAGATTGAATCTAATTTAACTAAAGCAGAATTCATGGATAAAGTTAAGAGAGCTAAAGAGTATATAAAGTCTGGGGATATATTTCAGGTAGTTCTTTCACAAAGATTAAAGACAACAACAGAAGCTGATGCTTTTGATGTTTATCGGACTTTAAGAAGAGTGAATCCTTCACCGTATATGTATTATTTAAACTTTGATAAACTTAAATTAATTGGTTCTTCACCAGAGATGTTAGTTAGGGTAGATGATGGAGTAGTGGAGAATCGTCCGATTGCTGGGACTAGACCTCGAGGTAAAAATACAAAAGAGGATAATCAATTAGCTAAAGAGATGTTAAATGATCAGAAGGAAAGAGCAGAACATACTATGTTAGTTGATTTAGGCAGAAATGATGTTGGCAGAGTAAGTAAGTTTGGAAGTGTAGAAGTAAATGAGTTTATGGAGATAGAGAAGTATTCGCATGTAATGCATTTAGTGTCTAATGTAAGAGGTGAGTTAAGAGAAGATGCAAGTGACTTTGATGCTTTAAGATCTTGTTTTCCAGCAGGTACGGTTTCTGGTGCTCCTAAGATTAGAGCTATGGAGATTATAGATGAATTAGAACCGACCAAAAGAGGTCCATACGCTGGAGCCATTGGATATTTTAGTTTTAATGGAAATCTAGATAGCTGTATTACGATTAGGACTATGGTCTTTAAAGATCAAGATGTTTATGTTCAGGCTGGAGCTGGAATCGTTTCGGATTCTAATCCAGAAGCTGAGTATCAAGAGACTTTGAATAAAGCTCAAGCCTTGTTAAGGTCTATTGAATTAGCTAAGTAGTAGAGATGAGAAGAGTAGAGATTAGGATGAGAGGAGATGAGAGTAATGATAGGTTTTATTAAAAAGGTGATGGAAGAAGAAAACTTAAGTGTACAACAAGCAGCAGAGGCTATGGGTTTAGTGATGACTGGGAGTGCAACTGAAGCACAAATAGCCAGTTTTATAACTGCTTTACGAATGAAAGGAGAGACAGTCGAAGAGATTACCGGTTGTGCTCAAGTTATGCGTCAAAAAGCAACCAATATTGAAGTGCAGCAACCAATGATGGTTGATACATGTGGTACTGGAGGCGATGGCGTTGGTACTTTTAATATTTCAACTACCTCTGCTTTAGTAGTTGCTGGTGCTGGAGTGCCAGTGGCTAAACATGGAAATAGGTCAGTCTCTAGTAAGAGTGGTAGTGCAGATGTTTTAGAATCGTTAGGGGTTAATTTGAATTTAACAGCTAAAGAAGTTGCTGAGTTAGTAGATGAAATAGGTATTGGATTTTTATATGCTCCTAATTTTCATAAGGCTATGAAACATGCTATTAAACCTAGAAAAGAAGTTGGAGCTAGAACTATATTTAATATTTTAGGTCCATTGACTAATCCAGCTCGAGCTAAGCGACAGGTCTTAGGTGTTTATGATCCTAAGTTAACTTCAGTATTAGCTAAAGTATTAGGAAATTTAGGAGTAGAGAAGGCTTTTGTAGTACATGGAGCCGGGGGATTAGATGAGATTTCAATTTTAGGCGAGACAAAGATCAGTTATTTAAGAGAGGGAGAAGTAGAGGACTTTACTATTAACCCTAGAGATTATGGGTTAAAAGTTGCAGAAGTAGAGGAAATTAAAGGTGGAGAGGCTGAAGAGAATGCTCAAATTACACTAGATATTCTAAAAGGTAAATCTGGAGCTAAACGAGATATAATTTTATTAAATAGTGCTGCTGCCTTCCTAGTAACAGATAAAGTGAGTAACTTAGAAGAAGGAATAGAATTGGCAGCTGAAGTAATAGATTCTGGAGCAGCTTTAGCTAAATTAAATCAATTAATTGAACATTCTCAGCAAAAGAAGTGTTCTAAATGTTCTTAAAGAAGATAGTTGCTAACACTAGAGAAGAATTGAATAAACGAAGAGAGATAATAGGATTAGCTGAATTAAAGGGAAGATTAAGACCTCATAATGATATTATAGATTTCAAAGAAGCTTTAGTTGCGCCAGAAGTGGGTTTGATTGCAGAGATTAAGCAGGCTTCGCCTTCTAAAGGGTTAATTAAAGAGGCTTTTAATCCAATAGAGATAGCTACAGTATATAGTCAACAAGGAGCAGCAGCTATTTCTGTCTTGACTGATGAAAAGTTCTTTCAAGGTAGTTTAGATTATTTACAGGCAGTAAGAAAAGTTACAGAATTACCTTTGCTGCGAAAAGATTTTATTATTGATCCTTATCAAGTCTATGAAGCACAAGTCTTTGGAGCAGATGCAATATTGTTGATAGTTAATATATTAACTGAGAATAAGCTAAGAGAATTATTAGATTTAGCTAAAAGATTAGGATTGGCATCTTTAGTAGAGGTGCATACTGCCAAGGAATTGGAGACTGCTACGAGAGTAGGAGCTGAAATTATTGGTATTAATAACCGAAACTTAAAGAACTTCACAACTGATATAAAACAGACTTTAAAGTTAAAAGAATTGGTACCTCAAGATAGAATCTTAATTAGTGAAAGTGGTATTTCTAATAGAGAAGATATTGAAAGGTTAATTACTGCAGGTATAGATGGAGTTTTGGTTGGTGAGTCGTTAATGAGAAGTGATAATTTAGAAGAGAAGGTATGTAGTTTATTAGGAAAGAGTGTTGATGGTGATGACTAGAGTTAAAATTTGTGGAATTACTAATCTAGCTGATGCAAAGCAGATTGCAAAGGTAGGTGTTGATAGTTTAGGTTTTATATTTGCTAATAGTCCACGCCAGGTAAAACCAACACAGGTAAAAGAGATTATTAATGAGTTACCACCTTTTATTAATACAGTGGGAGTTTTTGCTAATGAAGAGATGATGATGGTTAAGGAGATTGCTAAATATTGTGGCCTAGACACATTACAGTTTCATGGTAATGAAAGCCCACAGTATTGTCAATGCTTTGAAGAACAGAAGATAATTAAGGCTTTTCGCATTAAAGACGAGATAGATTTAGAGAAGTTGAGTAACTATAATGTAGATGGTTATTTATTAGACACTTATGATCCAAATCATTTAGGAGGGACCGGTCAAACTTTTAATTGGAATTTAGCTTTAGAGGCTAAAAAGTTAGGGCCGGTGATCTTAGCTGGTGGAATAAATTCAAAGAATATAAGTACAGCGATTAAAGAGGTAAGTCCTTATGGAGTTGATATTAGCAGCGGTGTAGAACGGGCACCGGGATTAAAGGATTTAGGAAAAGTGGAGGAAGTATTTACTAAAATAAGGGGGAATAACAATGGCAAGTAAAAAGGGAGTTTTTGGTGAATTTGGAGGACAGTATGTACCGGAATTATTGATTCCAGCTTTAGAAGAATTAGAAGAAGCTTATGAAAAGTATAAGGATGATCCAGAATTTATAGAAGAATTTGAGTATTATTTGAAGCAGTATGTGGGGAGAGCTAATCCGTTATATTATGCTGAGAGATTGACTGAAAAGTTAGGTGGAGCTAAAATTTATCTTAAGCGAGAAGATCTTAACCATATGGGAGCTCATAAGATTAATAATACTTTAGGACAAATTTTATTAGCAGATAGAATGGGGAAAGAAAAAGTTATTGCTGAAACCGGGGCTGGACAACACGGTGTAGCAACTGCGACGGTGGCTGCCATGTTTGGTATGGATTGTGAGATATTTATGGGTGCTGAAGATGTGGAGCGACAGTCTTTAAATGTATTTAGAATGAGATTGTTAGGAGCTAAGGTAACTCCTGTTACTGAAGGAACAGCTACGTTAAGTGATGCGGTTGATGTTGCAATTAGAAAATGGGTAGAAAGAATAGATGACACATTCTATTTACTTGGTTCAGCAGTTGGCCCTCATCCTTATCCGACAATGGTTCGTGACTTTCAATCAGTAATCGGGAAAGAGGCAAGAGATCAGATACTTGAAGCTGAAGGAAGGCTACCAGATTATTTAATGGCTTGTGTTGGGGGAGGAAGTAATGCCATTGGACTTTTCCATCCATTTGTAGATGATGAAGATGTCAAGATGATAGGAGTAGAAGCAGCTGGTTTAGGTGTTGATACTGATAAACATGCTGCTACTTTAACTAAAGGTGATAAAGGTATTATACATGGTTTTAAAAGCTATGTTTTACAAGATGAAGGTGGGCAGATTATGCCAGTACATTCTATTTCAGCAGGACTTGATTATCCAGGTATTGGTCCAGAGCATAGTTATTTAAATGATAGTGGTCGAGCGGAATATGTAGCAGTTACAGATGAGGAAGCAGTGGAAGCCTTCCAATTACTTTCGGAAGTTGAAGGAATAATTCCTGCATTAGAAAGTTCTCATGCTATAGCTCAGGTTAAAAAGTTAGCACCGAAATTAGATAAGGATCAGATTATTATTGTTAACTTATCAGGACGTGGAGATAAAGATGTATATACTGTAGCTGATAGAATAGGAGTTGAAATTTAAATGGGTAGGATAGCTGCTACCTTTAATAGATTAAAACAAAAGGAGCAGAGCGCTTTTATCCCTTTCCTTATGGCTGGAGATCCTAATCTGGAGTTAACTAAAGAATTAGTGCTGGAGGCTGAAAGAAAGGGTGCCGACATTATTGAATTGGGGATTCCTTACTCAACTCCTTTAGCAGATGGACCAACAATTCAAAAAGCAGGTAAAAGAAGTTTAACTCATGGTACTAATTTAAATGATATTTTTGAGTTAGTAGAGGAGATTAGATTGGAGAGTGATATTCCATTAATTTTAATGGGATACTATAATTCAGTTTTTAGTTATGGAGTTGAAGAATTCGTTAATAAGAGTGAAGAAGTAGGAGTAGATGGAGTAATTATTCCTGATTTGCCTCTAGGAGAAGATGAAGAATTACGAGAATATAGTACTGAGTTAAATATTATTTTACTTGTAACTCCTATTAGTACTGAAAAGAGATTAAAAGAGGTAGCTGAAGCTTCTTCTGGTTTCATTTATGCTGTATCGACGTCAGGGACAACAGGAGCTAGAACAGAAGTAGCTAAAGAAGTTAAAGGAATTGTAGAAAAGGTTAAAAGCTTAACCTCCATTCCAGTAGCAGTTGGTTTTGGAATTTCTAAGCCAGAGCATGTAAGTGAGGTTGGTCAATTTGCCGATGGAGCTATTGTAGGAAGTGCTATTATTCAAAAGATAGAAGATAATTTAGATTTAATCTCAGACAATAAAGATGAATTTATTCAAAGAGTAGGTAGTTTCATTAGGGCATTAGCAAATAATTAAATAGATAATTAAGATTAAGACCTACCACTAATTAGTGGTAGGTCTTTTTATATTCTAAAATATACAAATATAATAGATATTATTTTATTATAAGTTATTACTTATGTTTTTTTAAATAATATAGTTTTTTTAGTATAACAAGTAAAAAAGATGTAGAAAAAACGATAATCACTTCCTAATCTAGTTTAAATTAACACATTTTGCTATTAAATAAAATAATTTTGTGGAAATTATTTTTAGAAAATGGGTTGGTAATCATGGTTATTTGAGAATTTTTTGAGAATCGTATGTTATACTAATTGGGAATTGGGTATAAATGGATTTAATTGACAATTCATTTAAGTGAATTAAATAATTTTACTTAAATTTTAAAATTCGAAAGGAGGAGATTAAAATTATTAATCAAACAAATAGGACAATACTTTTTGAAGAAGTGAATCCTGAAAAATTAGACTTAATTACTTTAGTAGGAGATGTAAAGGGGGTAGAAAGTTTAGACGATGACAAAATAAATGAAATTAATGATCATTTATTAGTTGAAAGCTTTGAGGAATTTCTTGAAAAATTTAGTCCTAAAATTTATTCCTATTATAACGCTGCAAATCAGAAGGTAATGTATACGTCAGTAAAACCACAAGGAATACCTGAGAATTGCATAACAGAAATAGGATTGGATCAGAATAATGATTTTCTAAAGATGCTATTTACATTAATAGACACTAAAAAGAGTCAAGGAAGTAAGAATGTGGACTTTAAATTTGAGAATATTTTAGACATGATTTCTCCTAAGAAGGTGATGGAAGATATCAAGCAGGTGCGAAAGGAGATAAATTATCTATACGGTAAGCATGAAGAACTTGATGATGAAGATCCTAAAAAATTAGATTTAGGAGACAAATTAAATATAAAGTTTGAAGAAGCAAGTCAGAATTATAATAATGTATTGGGTATGTTACCTTTAGCAATTGAAGATATCAAGACAAGACTTTTATTAGGAGAAAGTCAAGAAGAATCAGAAGCTGAAGCAATAGAGATTGGAATTCTTACTATGGATAATCAAGGGGAGCTTAAAATTTTAGAAGCTCCAGAAGAAGAGGAGACGGCATTGGCGGTGCAAAATGAGAAGAAGACAAATGATTTAATTGAAATATATGAAGAAGACTATGAGGTGATAACTGAGACTCCGACTCCTTATGTAAAGGATTTAGTAGTAAGAACTTTTGCGCCTATATCTTCTCCAACAACAGATATTAATGTTGAAAAAGAAGTGGCGAATTATAATAATTATCTTGAGTTTTATAAAAGCTCAAAAGATGATTTTGTAAAGGCTGCTAAGCCTTTGGTAGAGAAGCTTTTAGGTGTAAAAATGTTTTTTGAGCAATATGATACTAAAAATAGAGGTATGACTCCAAAGTTATTAGTTAGTAACTGTAAAGTAGATATGCTTGTTAAGGCGAATAATAAACCAAGATTAGAGACTTTCTTAAATACTGTAAATGCTAAAAATAACTTTTCTGAAACAATTTGGTTTGGGATAGTTCCTGGAATAGAATTAGAAGGATCGAATCAAGTAAAGACTAGAAGAGTTAGATTTAAAGGAACAGATAAGACCAAAAGAAAAGAAGGAAAGACAATGGAATCATTAACAGCTATTCTTGATACAACAAAGAAATATAAAATACAGATATTCTTTAATTTTCAAGCAGATGAAGAGACAACATTTAATGATATGGCAACTAAGGGAGTAGAAAAATATATAGACAAGACTGAAAAATTAACTCGTCAGGATTATAGTGAATATATAATCCCTTGTATTCCAAACTTTACAGTAATACCAAAGAATAAATCTGGAGTAGTTTTAGATAGGAAGATGACTAAGACAGAGCATGGAGGAGCAATCTTATCTAAAGAAGAGGAAGATATATTAAAATTATGGTTAGAAGGTGTTTACATAGATGCTTCTTATGTAGCAGCTGGTATAGTTGCAGCTTATCAATGCCCAGAATATTTAAGAGATAACTTTAAAAAAGTATCTAAAAATTATCCAGGAGTTAGATTTGATATAGAAAGTGGCGATAACAACTTAAAAGTTGCTACAACATTAGCTAAAGAAATAACTGGATTTACAAATTCAATTAAGGATTCAATCAATAGAAATGATTTTGGTTTTGTATTTTCATCAGAAAATGCACAGTTAGATGGAAAAGAAATTAAAAGGTTAACTGTTTATAAAGCTAGGAGCTTAGAGATGACTGAGTATGGATTTGATTCAATTTATAAAACGTTAGTAAGTACTTATATAGAAAGGATTTTAAGATTTAAAACCAGCGACTTTAAACAAGATAAGATTGTTAAGTTCTTTAGTAATAATCCAAAGAGTCAAAAGAGTAATTGGGTTAATAATGCTGGGTATGTAAATTCTATATTACAAGATGGTGATGATATAAGTTATAACATAGATTTAGAGAGCAATACATGTCAGTTAGATCTTACTTTCAATGGAAATGTGAAGAATTTAGAAGTTAATATTACAAAAAGCACAAGTGCTAATGCCAGTTAAATTAAAGACTTCATTTAAATATAAGTCTTTAAGTTAATTAAAGTATATTAATACATCTTAAGGTGTATTGATATAAATAAAAAACCTAACAAGGGGGAATTTTCATGGGATTCAGATTAACTATTGAAGGACAAAGTGAGACTATTCTGTTGGAAAAGGACAATATTACGACGGCATCGTATAAGTCAGATTCACCTGATGGTTCTAATGCCAAAGCTACAGATATTGGCACGGAATTAAAGGTAAAAGGCAAGATTATTACAGCCGTAGAAGGAGAACCAGATGACACACAGAAGGTAGCAAATTGGTCTTTAGTAACTGCTGAAAAAGCAGATGCTTATCGAAATGCTATTTTAGAGGTAATAGCAGGAGATCAGGTAGTACGAAAAGTTACTTTACCTAATGCTTTTATAGTCGACTATGAAGAAAATTTTGGTCACACTGAAGGTATAGGTACATTCGATTTGTTCCTTAAGCAGAAAAAGGATAAGAATGAATTAGTAACTATGGAAGGCGGCTATGCGGCTGCAGAGTAAGGTTAATTAAGTAAGTTGAAAGGGGTAATTTGATTACCCCTTTTGGCTTATACTTTAAATGCAGAGAACAGATTATATTTAAGACATTGAAACAATTTAGACACAGACTAGTGATAATTGACAATTAACAGTTGACAATTAACAATTAAGATCATTAAAATCTTTCACAGTTTAAAGTCTTAATAAAGCTACAATATTTTGTGGTTATATTAAGATTTTAAGCTTAAGTAAAGAGGAGGAAAAAGATGCAAACCAAGAAAAAAGTGTTATTAGTAATAAGCATTTTGCTATTACTAACAATAGTAAGTGGGTGTAATACTTCAACGAATTATCCTATGGAGGATTATCCAAAGCTATCAAAGGAGATTATAAACTACCTAGAAGAAGCTTATAACGAAGAATTTGAGATTCAAAAGATAAGACATATTGACCAGAACGATGTAACTATAGCTTACTGCAATCCAAAAACAGATAAAGAATTTATATTTACAGTAAAGACTGGTGGAGTTAAGTATGGTGAAGGTTTTTATGATGAATATGGTAGTAATAAAGTTTCTAGAGCGATAAATAAATATTATAAGCCAATAATATCAAGGTTATTTCCATATAAAAAAGCATACTTTACAAATGGAGGGACATATAGTAACTGGGGAAAGATTCCTACTTTAAAAGAAATGTTAAAAGACTCTATGGATCGGTTATAATTAATTGTACAGAAATTTCTCGGACATGATATAATATAGTAAAATAAAATCAATAATATGGAGGTATATCATGCCGAAAAGATATAATGATGAATTCAAAAAACAAATAGTTTCATTAGTTAATAATGGTAAAAAACCAAGTGAAGTAGTTAAAGAATATAATATTGCCAGATCAACTGTTCATAAATGGGTAAAAAATTATAAGAATTCAGGTTCATTTAAAGCAAAAGATAATAGAACTGATCAAGAAAAAGAACTAATTAAATTACGCAAAGAAAACCAACAGTT